>CAZJIT010000043.1:0-5112 GCA_964546155.1 uncultured Candidatus Peribacteria bacterium | reverse complement strand
TTTTTTGTGTGTATTTATCTGTTAGATAGTCTAGCAAAAAATCCGCAACCCCACAAGTTAGCGCAGGCCGTTGATGCCCCCGTTACTCGCCCCGAAACTCTGGATAATCTGCTGAGCTTGACTGAGAATTGCGTCGAATTTGATGAAAACCAGATCCACCCCAAAAATCCTGCCCACGAGATTGACAATTGTGATCGCCAAAATCGTGATCACCAAGCCAATAATCGCATAACGAATCGTACCCACGGCTTGCTTGACCTTGGCCTCGTCACCTCCGGAAAGAATGAACGAAATCCCGCCCACGAAGACAAAAATAATCGAGAGAAAAGCCGCAATGATAAAAGCCCAAGCGATGCCCGTGTGCACCAAACTAAAAACTTCGTACCCGCCGATATCGCTGGTATTGCTGAGATTGGTCGAGAGCCCCTGTGAAGCGGTCCCGAGTGTCTGTGCAAATGTTTCTGGAATCAACATAAATAAACTAAACTAAAGCAAACACCCCCGACTGGCGGGGGTGATTGTAATTAAAGACCGAGATCATCATCGAATGAAGAATCGCTGCTAGGCGCAGGAGCTTCACTTCCTTCCGGTTCTAGAATCTTCATATTTACACGTGCATTGTTTTTAGAACCAATAACACGGAGAAGAATGCGAAGAGACTTAGCGGTCTGACCGTTTTTACCAACGATACGACCCATGTCTTCTTTCGCTACTTGGAGTTCGATAAGAACACCCATTTCATCGACTTTACGTTCGACTTTTACTTCTTCTGGTTTCTCGACGATTTGTTTTACAACGTATTCGAGAAACTGTACATCTGCTTGCTCTGTCATAGAGAAAAGATGAAATAATAAAAAAATTATTCTGACTTGGTTTCTTCAGCTGGAGCCTCCTCTGCAGCTGGAGCCTCCTCTGCCGGAGCCTCTTCAGCTGGTTTTTCTTCTACCTTTGGAGCGTTCTTTTCTTCCTCAGCTTTTTTCATAGCCTCGAGCTTCTCCGGATCTTTGGTCATCTTCTTGAAAACCTTCTTCTCGTCCACAAATTTCTCAGCACCCTTGATGCCTTCCTTAGCAAAAAGACGAGCTACGGTCGAACTGAGCTCAGCACCATTGGCGATGAGTTCTTCGGCACGTTTCTTGTCCACTTTGATAGTAGCCGGGTGATTTTCTGGGTGGTAGTACCCAAGAATCTCAAGCGCGCCACGTTTTGGTGATTTGGTTTTTTCAGAGACGATAATACGGAATACTCTGACTTTCTTGCGACCCACACGGGCCATACGAATTGCTAGCAATGCTTATTTGTTAGGAAATACTGACATATAGTCGTGGACATGATACTAAATTTCTCACCCCTCTGTCAAATGTTTTTTTGAGGTGGATTTTGGGTGTGATGTTTTTTGGGAATATGGTTTTGGCTTCCTGATTTGGATACTTTCTTGCCCGAAATATTATCTGGAAATTTTTGGTGATTTTGGCAAGTTTTTTGCCCTTGACCCCCTAGATATTGTGGTTATGATTGAATCATAGATACTAAGTTTTGTACTTTTGTTCATTAATCAGCCTCAAAAGCCATGAAATGCGCCAAATGCCACAACTCGGATACTTCAGTGATTGATTCGCGTATCACCGATGATGGCTGTGCGATCAGAAGACGACGTGAATGCCCGGAATGTGGCTATAGATTCACGACATTTGAGAGAGCCAGAACTCTGGAAATCATGGTGAAGAAACGTGATGGTAGCCACGAACCATATGACCGCAATAAGATTGAGAAGGCGATTTGGATCGCCTGCGGTAAACGCCCTGTGGAGAAAAAAGCTGTAGATATCGCAATTACAGATATAGAAAACGAACTCTCCGGAGAAACAGAAGTTACTTCACGTAAGATCGGCAAGCTAGTACTGGAAAGAATCAAGAATCTAGATGAAGTCGCTTATATACGTTATGCATCGGTTTACAAAAAATTCAAAGATATAGACACGTTCAAAGACGAGCTTGGTAAGCTCCTAGACAAGTAATTATATTTTTAACCCTTATACACTTCATGACTCCCCTCAAGCACATTCTCAAGCGCGATGGTACTCTTGCCAAGTTTGATGCACAGAAAATAGAAAATGCAATCTGGAAAGCAGCCGAATCAGTCGGTGGTACAGACAAGAAAATGGCAAAACAGATTACAGATAAAGTCGTAACTGTACTTGAGGTGTTATTTAAGGGTGATAAGCTCCCAAGTGTAGAACAGGTAAATGATTTGGTGGAGAAAATTCTCATTGAAGAGGGACATGCTCAGACCGCTAAGGCGTTCATTCTTTATCGTGAACAACAATCCAAAAAACGTGAGACTCGCAATGTAATCGTGGACGTAGAAAAGACGATGGAAGAGTATTTGGATCAGTCTGATTGGCGTGTAAATGAAAATGCCAATTCAAATTATTCATTAGGTGGTCTGATCCTCAATACAAGCGGTAAAGTAACTGCCAATTACTGGCTCAATAATATTTATTCGCATGAGATCGGACAAGCGCATAAAGAGGGTGATTATCATATTCATGATCTGTCTATGTTTTCGGGTTATTGTGCAGGTTGGAGTTTGCGAGCACTCATAGAAGAAGGTTTCAATGGCGTACCTGGTAAAATTGATTGTGATCCACCAAAACAACTCTCAGCTGCGATTGGTCAGATGGTGAATTTCCTTGGAACTCTCCAAAACGAATGGGCAGGTGCACAAGCATTTTCTTCATTTGATACTTATTTGGCTCCATTTGTACGCATTATCAAAGATAGAAATGAACGCCAACTCCAAGAAGCAAGCTCTCCTCTCAAGGGTGAAGAACGCAAAGAGTTTATTGATCGCAAGACCTACAAAGAAGTAACTCAAGCTGTTCAACAGTTTGTATTCAATCTCAACGTACCATCTCGCTGGGGAACTCAAACTCCATTTACCAATATTACTTTGGATTGGGTTTGTCCTGAGGATCTCAGGGAGAAAAATCCAAAAATCGGCGGGCAATATGTGGATTTTACATTCGGAGAATTACAGGAAGAAATGGACATGATCAACCGTGCCTACATTGAAGTAATGGCCGAGGGAGATGCAAAAGGTCGTGTATTCACTTTCCCGATTCCGACTTACAATATTACCAAGGATTTCGAATGGGATACTCCGAACGCTGATTTATTGTTTGAAATGACCGCGAAGTACGGTATGCCTTATTTCCAGAATTTCATTAATTCAGCACTGGACCCAAGCATGGTGCGTTCTATGTGTTGCCGTCTCCAGCTAGATGTGCGTGAATTACTCGCACGTGGTAATGGTCTCTTTGGCTCTGCGGAGATGACAGGAAGTATCGGTGTGGTGACGATCAATTTGGCGCGTTTGGGTTATAGGTTTAAGGGTGATATGGAAGCGCTAAAATCTGAACTCAAGCACCTCATGACTCTCGCCAAGACTTCTCTGGAGATGAAGCGCAAAGTCGTCCAACAAAACATTGATAACGGACTTTTACCTTATACCAAGCGCTATCTTGGTCATCTCAATAACCACTTCTCTACAATCGGTATCAATGGTATGAATGAAATGATCCGCAACTTCACAGATGATAGCTTTGATATTACGGCTGATGAGGGACAAGACATGGCAGAAGAAATCTTGATGTACATGCGCGATATTCTCGCAGATTTCCAGGAGGAAACTGGCAATCTCTATAACCTAGAAGCCACTCCAGCTGAGGGTGCAATGTACAGATTCGCACGCGAAGACCAGAAGAGATTCCCGGATATGATCCAAGCCGGAACAGTCGAACGCCCTTATTACACCAATTCATCACAACTCCCAGTAGGATTCACTGATGATGCTTTTGAGGCTCTAGATAAGCAAGACAAACTCCAATCTCTCTACACTGGAGGAACAGTACTTCATCTCTTCGTAGGTGAGCGTATCAGCTCGAGCGAAGCCTGCAAAAAAATCGTCAAAAATGTCCTGACCAACTATCACTTGCCGTACATCACCGTCACTCCGACATTTTCTGTTTGTCCGATACATGGCTATATTAAGGGCGAACATGAGTATTGCCCACATTGCGATGCTGAAGCTTTGCAAAAAATGCAAGCCCAAAAGATTGCAGACCCAAAAAAATAATTCTAATGTAAAATATAAACACAAACACCTTTTATCCACCTCATTTAACCCCACAAATCTATGACCCCTCTCGTCGCTGAGCAGTCTGCTGCTGCTACCACTTCTACCACTCAGATTCCTGAGTCTATGCGCACAAAATGCGAAATCTGGACACGTGTCATGGGCTATCATCGCCCAACTTCCCAGTTCAACATCGGTAAGAAGCAAGAAGCCGCAGAACGCAAATATTTCCTAGAAAGTAAAATTACAGGTGACGAAGAGTGTGAATGCGAAGGGTGTGAGGGTTGCGGAGGGTGTAATTAATTCAAAAACAAATCCCGATACAATACACGAGGAATGAGACACCTCGAAAAGTGAAACTCAATCGAAAAACCCCCACCTGCTACTCAATCGGTGAGGGTTTTTTACTCGTCTTGTTGTTCCATCTCAAACTGCGTCCTTCTTCCCATTTTGAACATATTTTTCATTCACCTTTTCGACAACCAACTTTACACGCTCAGCAAATTTCAACTTGCACAAATCATCGTTTTTGATGAAAGCCACCACCCCGCCGGAAAAAGGTGATAAAACACTGTTTTCCTTTTTTGTGCTCGGGAAAATATTGCTCCCGTCCAGCTTAAATTCGGCACCAAAAGAAATGTACCAAACCTCCTCCAAGTTTTCTCGAGAGCCAACTTTCTTGCCCTTGAGATGAAAACTCTTGACCTTGTTTGGCTCAGTGCTGTAATACAAAATCAACTTCTTATTTTTGGAAATTTCATCTATCAAACCTCGACAGAAAAAATCCAAAACCGTTTCCACCACCACTTCAAAATTTCTTTTCACGTGCTTAGACATTTTTCGCTCCTTTCTAGCTAAGCCCCAAACAAAACGAATAAAAACAAAGAACACTGAATAAATTAAAATCCGTAAAATAGTTTTTGTAAAGAAAAATCCCCGCCTGTGATAAACACAGACGAGGATATTATTTTGGAA
>CAZJIT010000042.1:0-5210 GCA_964546155.1 uncultured Candidatus Peribacteria bacterium | reverse complement strand
GTCGTACCGAGATCAATTCCAATAATTTTTCCCATAGTATAAATTAAGTTATTTATTAAATTTTTAACTTAGCACTCTCTATTATAGAGTGCCAATAATTTCCTGTCAACCTTTTTACTCAAACATTTTCATTTCTATTTTTTCCAGCTTCTGCCAATCTTTTTTCAGAATTGACATTGAGTAAACTGAAATAAATTTATTTCCCTTTTTATAATAATCACGCATCTCTCCCTCGGTTTGAAATCCACATTTTTCATAACATTTTTTTGCACGGGTATTGTGCGAGAAGACAGTCAGTTCATGGCGATGAATTTTCCAAGTTTTGAAACAATAATCACGCAACATTTTCACCACCTCAGTGCCGAGACCTTTACCCAGATATTTCACTTTACCAATCAAGATTCCAAGTTCGGCACGTTCATGATCCGGCTCAAAGCTTAAATTACAACCACCAATCACTTCAGCTGTGGAATTATGCAAGATACTAAAGAGCATGTGGTTGTTTCGACTTGCTTGACGCCAGTATTTTGTTTGTTCTTCATCGGTTGCTTTACCCCATTGGCTCAAGAGAAATTTGGTTACGTTTGGGTTGTCGCTCCATTTGCGCGAATAGAGCATCTCTGCGAGCGTTTGTTTCCGCAATGTAATCCGGTCGCTAATGAGAGTAGGAGTTTTCATATTTTTTAAGCAATCATACCATTACCAATCTTGACCTTGGCATAGCGAATAACCTCAGTGCCGAGCCGATAACCCTCCTCGTACACTTCCAAGATTTTATCTTGCTCACCATCTTCAGTTGCGATAGATTCGTGCAAATTCGGATCAAACTTTTCCCCGAGAGAATTGATTTTTTCCACACCATTCCTCTCCAAAATACTCTGTAAATTTTCTTGAATCTTCTGAAATCCTGCCAGCCAATCGGCATGCTCATGCTCCTTCGTGAAATTCGCAAATGCCCGTTCAAAATTATCCAGTACCGGCAAAATCTCCAGTACGAGATTTTTATTCGCAGACTTGATCAATTCAATGCGCTCTTCCGCCATTCTCCTGCGCATATTTTCCATATCCGCCATGGTGCGAGTAAGCTGATCATTGAGCTGATTATTCTTTTCTTCCAACGGATTTATTTCCTGGGTTTTATCTTTTTTAGTCATTAGAGTTGGTTGAGATTATTTTGTACGTGTTCAAGTAATGCAGTATTAAAGCCATAATCCATACGTTTCGGTCCAAGAATCCCAAGAATCCCTTCGCCATCACTTAGATTATATTTCATAGCGAGCATGGAGCAACTGGCAAAATTCGGAATGAGATTTTCTTCCCCGATGAAAATTCTGAGTTCGTCTGTGATTTCCAAACTGTCGAGCAAATCGTGAAAATCCTTCTCCACCATCTCAAAAACCTGACTAGCCACCTCGGGTTGATTCATGAATTCGGGCTGACGCAAAACATTCGCCATACCGATAAAAAGCGTCTGATTATTGTTGGGCAAAGTCGCAAAAGCCAGATTGCTCGTCGTTTCGCTCATCAGATTTACAGCATTCCAGACCTTACTGCGAGTTTCCCGTTTCTTGATTTGAGCTTGTTTCTCCGCAATTACCTTGAGTACGCGTTTGCGTGCGTCTTCTCGGTTCAATAATTTGTCTACGTAAAGACGATAACCCTGCGTTGTCGGCATACGACCCGCAGAGGTATGCGGGTGAGTGAGGAGGCCTTGCTCCTCGAGTTCTGCCATTTCATTACGCAAAGTTGCGCCGGAAAAATGGAACTTTTCCGTTTCTAGGAGCGACTTACTCCCGATCGGAGTCGCCGACTCAAAAAACTGCTCGATTAGAGTCTGGAGAATTTTTAATTGTCTTTCATTCATCACTCTACATTATAGAGTGCCAATTTAACAAAATCAAGAGTTATTTCACCAGATATTCCGGAGTTTCACCCGCGAGGAAAACTTGCATTTGAGAGATCGCCTCGGCGTACATATTGTGCACGGACGTATCGGTGTAAGCCGCCATATGTGGCGTAATCAAAACATTCGGCAGACTCATAATTTCATGATTTTTCATAGTATTTTTCTCGTCCTCGAGCACGTCCAGACCCGCAAAACTAATCTTGCCATGCTTGAGTCCGTCGACCAGTGCGTCGGTATCTACCACGCCTCCACGGGCTGTGTTAATAAAAATCACACCATTTTTCATTTGGCCAATTTGCTCAGCGCTGATGAGATGTTTCGTGCTTTCGCAATACGGACAATGCATCGAAATCACTTCAGAATTTTGCAAAAGATTCTCAAGCTCCACGTAATCAAAACCGATTTCTTGTTGCGCTTTTTCGTTGTGATAAACATCGTATGCGAGCACATTCATCTGCAACCCGAACTTCGCTATTTTAGCCAGTTCAAGCCCGATTTTACCCGTTCCGATAATTCCGATCGTCTTGCCACGGAGGGCGAGATTGCGCATACCTTCCTGTTCAAATCTATAATCCCGTGTGATTTTTTCAGACTTACAAATCTGCTTGGTTCCAGCTAGAATCAGCGCGAGAGCATGTTCCGCAATCACGAAACTGCCGTAATCCGGCACATTGGTCACGACTATATTTCGGCTTCTACAAGCCTCCAGGTCAATATGATCAAACCCGACACTGCGTGTCGCAATCATTTTCAGGTTGGGCATTTGGGCGATAATTTCCGCAGTAATCTGAGTATAAATCGACACACACAAAACCTCGACATTGGCAAGATTAGCGAGAGAATTATCCTCACGGATATCCGCTTCAGGAAAAATATTCTCAATATCGTGACGGTCACGTGACTCAACCTCGGTAAAACAAATTTGCATAATTTTTTAAAATGATTGGCTAACTAATGCGCATAAATCTGCGAGACGATTGGAATAACCCCACTCGTTATCGTACCAAGCGGTGAGGTGGAGAGTATCATTCTCGACTCGGGTAAACTGCGTATCGACAATTCCACTGCGCGCATCTCCCCGGAAATCAATCGACACAAGCGGGCGTTTTTCCAGCCCAACATACTTCGGATCTGCTTCGGCTAGTTTGGTATGAACCTCCTCGACGGTCGCTGGTTTCTCCAATCTAAGAACCAAATCCGCGAGCGAAACTGTCTCGGTCGGCACACGGACAGCATAGCCATCGAGCTTGTTTTCCAGTTCAGGAATTACGAGACTAACCGCCTTCGCCGCACCGGTCGTAGTCGGAATCATAGAAATATGTGCAGTCCTAGCTCGACGCAAATCTTTATGTGGCAAATCGAGAATACGTTGGTCATTTGTCACGGAATGAATTGTCACCATATCACCTTGCTTAATTCCAAAACTATCCTCAATGATGCGCAAAATCGGTGCGATACAATTAGTGGTACAGCTTGCATTGGAGATGATGTCTTCATTTTCAAAATCAAGTAAATTCGCACCCAAAACACAGGTTGGTACGTCATCACTTTTGGCTGGAGCGGAAATAATTACCTTCTTAGCGCCAGCGGTCAGATGCTTACTTGCCCCTTCGCGATCACGAAAAACACCCGTACATTCTATCACAATCTCAACTCCCAACTCCGCCCAAGGTAGGTTTTCCGGGTTTTTATCTCCAAAAATACGAATGGTTTTATCATCAATGACGAGGCTGTCTTGTGTATAACTCACACGATTTTCGCAATGCCCATATGTCGAATCAAACTCAAAAAGATGCGCGAGAGTTTTTGCATCGGTCAGATCGTTTATCGCCACCACTTCAAAATCAGGATTGTTGAGTGCAATATGCAAAAACTGGCGTCCAATTCGCCCAAACCCATTAATCGCAACTTTTTTCTTCATTTGTATTTGTGTTTTAATTTCTCTACACTTATTTTAGCATAAAAACTAATAAAAATCCACGTGGAAACTGTCAAAATCAGCGATCCGAACGTGCTCGAGCGGGCGACTCAAGTTCTCCAAAACGGGGGAGTGGTGGCGTATCCGTCCGAGACTTGCTACGGTTTTTTGGCGAATTATCACGACGAGTCTGCCATTCGCAAAATTTACAAACTCAAAAATCGCCCCTTTGAAAAACAATTTCTTGTGATTGTTTCAGATTTGGAGGAGGTGAAAAAAATTGCAATCCTGACTCCACTAGCGGAAAAACTTGCGCAGAAATTTTGGCCGGGGGCTTTGACCTTGGTTCTCCCGAGCGAGGAAAACACACTGGCGGTGCGAGTTCCGGCGCATGATTTTTCTCAGAAATTATTGCAGGAATGTGGCTTGCCTCTAGTTTCTACTTCGGCAAATTTGAGCGGGGAGGACAATCCCTACACCGCAGAACAGGTTGCGAAATTAGAACCGGATTTATTAATCGATGCAGGTGAAATAACTCCCGAACCGCCGACGACGATTGTGGATTGCACTGGAGAAAAGCCAAAAATCCTGCGCCTAGGCAAAATAGGAAAGAATGATTTGGAAGACGCCGAGTGAGCCGAGGAGCATGATGACGCCGGCCATTGCCACTCCGAGGCTGATGCAGATGAGGCTTTTTTTCATGCCGAGGTCAAAGAGGTAGGCGAGGAGTGAGCCGGTCCAGCTGCCCGAGCCGGGGATCGGTACGCCAACGAAAAGTACGATAAAAACAGATCCTTTTTCTTTGAAGTCGGCGGAGTGTTTGTCGTGAGTTTTTTTTAGAAATTTATCTACAAATTTGATTCTTTTGCGGAGAGGTTCGGCGACGTGGGGCAATGTCCAAAGAATAAAAATGTTTGGTGTGAGATTGCCCAAGACGGCGATGACGAAAACCAAAAACGGATTCATTCCCAAGCCAAAAATGCCAAAAGGAATGGCTCCACGAAGCTCCACAATCGGAACCATGGCCATAAAAAATATTTGTAGTTCTGGAGGAAAATTACCTATAAAGTCCATCATATGTCGTCAGCTTATCACTAAGACTTGGTTTTGGCGAGAGATGAAAGTAAAATAACAACATGCAAAAAAGAAAACAAGTGAGCAAAATTATTTTCAGGGGGTTGATGGGGATTTTTGTGGCGGGGCTTTTGGTGGTTGGTGGAGCGGTTTTTTACACGCATCATTTTTCCAATCAGTCTTTGGATAAATTATTGCCGAGCGATGTGGATTACGTCATTGAACTTCAGCCGGACGAGCTAGCGCAAAATATCATCAGGCAAAAATGGGGTGAGCAAGGGGCGAAAGTGGCATATGGCAATGGGCCATGAT
>CAZJIT010000041.1:0-5394 GCA_964546155.1 uncultured Candidatus Peribacteria bacterium | reverse complement strand
CTCAACTCAGGAAGCTGTGATTAACCTCGAAGATCTCGAAGAAACTCAGCTCATCGGTGTTGATCTCGAGAAAGAGGGTGAGGGTTTAATGTATTACGATCTCCTCATGAGCTATCTTTATACTGCCGAGGAAATTGCGCCAATAGAGCAGGGGATTGGTATCAAGAATGAAATATTGCCAGTTGGAAACAGTGATCCAAATAATCTCCAAGTTGGTGAAAATTACAAAGTCAAAGTTACCATGACCTTACCTGAGGATCGTTATAATTTGGCGATTGAAAGCATGCTCCCAGCAGGATTAGAGCCGATTGATTTGTCTTTTCGGACATCATCGCAGGTTTCTGAGGAGGAGCTGAAAAATCCATATTATTATTTCAATCATACCGAGATGCAAGATGATAAAGTCTTGCTGTTTGCGGATTATTTGTCAGCAGGAGTTTATGAATACGAATATCTCGTGCGTGCCACAACTCCTGGTAAATTTCTACAACGCCCAAGTCGCATTTGGGAAATGTATGCTCCGGAAAATTTCGGACAAACACGTGGTGGCTGGATCGAAATAAAGGAATAAAATGCACAAACACTTCCAGAAAATTTTTCGCCTGATAATTGTTCTGTTCAGCGTAATTCTACTGGGAGTGTTTTTGTTTTTCTTTTGGCCATTACCGGAGAATCTAATTAATCCAGATAATTCTCAATCCACTCAAATATTAGATAGAAATGGTAAATTGCTCTATGAAATTCGTCCTGAAAATCTAGGTTCTCGCATGCCGATTTCGCTTTCCGAGATTCCGGACAAGATCCAAAAACTTGTGATTAATACCGAAGACAAGGATTTTTATTCTCATAATGGCGTAAATCCAAAAAGTATCGCAAGGGCCATTTGGCAGAACTGGGAAGCGGGTGAAGTTATCTCAGGAGGAAGTACCATCACTCAGCAGCTCGTGCGTAATCGCCTTCAGCCTGAAGTACGCAATTATTCTTACAAAATTTCCGAGATTTATTACGCCCTGCGCCTTGAGCATATTTTTTCAAAAGATGAAATTCTAGAGCAATATCTAAATTCAGTTTATTTTGGCAGGCAGGCGTACGGCATCAATTCAGCCTCCAAAGCTTATTTTGATAAAAACCCTTCAGACCTTTCTTGGGCGGAATGCGCTTTTTTGGTGGGGCTTATCCAATCTCCCAATCGCACGGATATAAACCAAAATCTTGTTCGCAGGGATTTTATTTTGGACAGCGCTTATGCAAATAATATTTTTACAGATGCCGAATACGGCGAATCTAAATCTGAAGAAATTTGGCTCGTGGATTATCATGTTCCAATTAATGCGCCGCATTTTGTGATGTGGCTAGTCGAAAATTTCGAGCTTAATTCTGAGCAGATTTACACTACTTTGGATCTAGATTTGCAAAACAAAATTCAGGAAATCGTGAAAGAAGAAATTGCGAAATTGGAGGAAAAAAATGTGAATTCTGGGGCTGTGATTGTGCTTGATTCTCACACTGGCGAGATTTTGTCGATGATCGGTTCTGTCGATTATTTCGATATCGAAAATGACGGTGCTGTGAATGTTGCCACTTCTCCTCGTCAGCCTGGTTCCGCCTTGAAGCCGTTTACTTACGCCTTGGCTTTGGAGAATGGTGCCACTCCGGCAACTACCGTGGCTGACATTGAATCGCGTTTTCAGACTGCAGACGGTAATCCCTACACGCCAAGAAATTACGATTATCGATATCATGGTTTGGTGCGTTATCGTGAGGCTCTTGCTAATTCTTACAATATTCCGGCTGTGAAAGTTGTCGAAAAAGTCGGTGTGCAGAACTTATTAAATCTTCTCAAGGCGTCTGGGATAAAAACCCTGAATAAATCTCCTGAACATTACGGTTTGGCGCTTACGCTCGGGGCAGGGGAGGTTTCTTTGCTCGATTTAACTTCGGCTTACGGTATTTTTGCAAATGATGGCAATACTCTTATCCCTGTCGCATTGTTAAACCAAGAAAAACCAATCTCAGACCAAGTTATTTCTTCCGAGACAGCTTGGCTTATCAGCGATATTTTGGCTGACAATAACGCTCGCCTTCCTCAGTTTGGTCAGAATTCAGCACTTGAATTTGATTTTCCCGTCAGCGCCAAGACCGGCACGACTCGCAATTCACGTGACAATTGGCTCATAGGATTTAATTCAGATTATCTTGTTGGCGTCTGGGTTGGTAATCCGGATAACGCCCCCATGCGTGATACAAGCGGAGTTACCGGTGCCGGACCGATATTTCACGCCGTAATGTCCGAGCTGGCTCAGCACAATCCACCCAAGAATTTCGCAAAGCCTGCGGGTATAATCTCAAAAGAAATCTGTCGCATTTCCGGAATGTTGCCAAACGAACATTGCGAAACAATTTTAGAATATTTTCGTGTCGGCACTGAGCCAAAAAAAGAAGATGACATTTATCAAAAAATCAGAATAGACAAACGCAATAATTTACTTGCGGGAAAAAACTGTCCGAATGATTTTGTACAGGAAAAAGTATTTATGAATTTTCCATCGGAGCTCGAAAAATGGGCTAGGGAAAACAATTACCAAACTCCACCAAAGAGATTTTCCCCATTGTGTCCGGAAGATGAAAATAACAAAAAAATTGTGATTACAAAACCGTATCATACAGATAGTTTTAAGCTCGATCCACTAGTTCCAGATCAAAACGAGAAGATTATTTTTGAGGCTAGGGCGAGTGTCGAAAATGTGGATTGGTATGTTGATGACGAATGGGTTGGTCAGGGTAGTGAGCCGGATTATAGTTTTGAGTGGAAACCTGAAAAGGGCTCGCATAAAATAACCGTAAAAACCCAAGAGCATTCAGATGAAATACGAATTGAGATTATTTCTCAATAACACACTTATAATTTTCCGCTAAATCATGCTGCCTTTCCGTGGCATGTACCAGATTTTTTAGCAGCGTGGCAATTGTAATAGGACCTACTCCACCCGGAACCGGCGTGAGGTATTTTGCCTGATTTTTTATATTTTCACTATTCACATCTCCGCAGAGTTTGCCGTTTTCATCTCTTGCGAATCCAACATCAATCACAAAAGCATCTTTTTTCACATAATTTTCTGTGATTAGTTTAGCCGCACCGGTAGCTGAAATCAAAACATCAGCCTGATTTGTAATCTGCGCAAGATTTTTTGTTTTGTCATTGCAAATAGTCACAGTGGCCTCACGATTCATCAGCATGATCGAAAGTGGTTTCCCAACGACAATACTCGCTCCCACCACAACCACATTTTTCCCCTTTAGATCGACATTTTCACTGTCCAGTAAATCGATAATCCCAGCCGGAGTCGCAGGTGGCAAATCCTCAAATCCCATGACCAATTTTCCTAAATTATAGGCATGAAAACCGTCCACATCTTTCTCAGGACAAATTGCTCGCAAAACCTTCGGAGTGTCGATCTGAGCAGGCAAGGGGAGCTGGACCAAAACACCATTTACATTTTTATCTGCGCATATTTTTTCAATCACTTGCTTTACGTCTTCCGTTTTAGACTCTTTTGATAAATGGATAATTTCCGCTTCCAATCCAATCTTTTTAGCCATTTCTACTTTTTTGTTCACGTAAATTACACTCGCCGGATTATCACCAACAAGCACTGTTGCGATTTTTGGTACGATATTTTTTTCTTTCAATTTTACTATTTTGGTTTCCAGCTCAGCATAAATTTTTTCTGTGATTTTCTTCCCGTAAATTAACTCCATTATAACTTATTGATATGACTAAAAATTTCTTTATAAACAGAATCGATCGGCTGATTGGCATTCACCACAGGCCAGCCATATTTCTCTGCCAATTTCAAATGCGCCTGCCTGCAATTTTCCGTAAGTTCATTGTTTGTTTCATGAATATGCCCCTTTTCCACAGCCTCCGTAAACCTCTCGCCATCTATCAAAATTTCAAGATCCGGTTTTCTTAGCACACCGTTTACCTTTTCCAAATAATCCAAATCAGCTCCTTCCGCCACTCCCCAAGCCAGACCCGTACCCACATAATCCTCAGCCACAACGTAATTATTTTCATTTATCATTTTTTCCAGCTCTTCTGCGAATTGCACACGATTTGCGGTGTAGATCAGTTGTTTAGCAGTGGCGTTCTCCAGCTTTACATTCTCATCTCGCAAGATTTTATAAAGCAGGGGACCTGTTGGCTCGAGATTATAAATCGGATACTTCAAGTAAACCGCTTTTTTGCCTTGTTCACGCAGACGTGCCACGATTAAATTTGCTTGTGTAGATTTTCCGAGATTATTGATGCCGTACAGGCAGATGAATTTTCCCATCTAGCGCTTGTCAGTGATAAAAGTGTGAAGTATAGATAGCGGCAATTTACGTTCTTGATTTACCTTGCCGATAAATTGTTTAAATTCGGGCGTACGCATTTTTATTTTCTTTAATTCCTCCTTGGTAAAAAAATCAATTTTCTCAACCTCATTCATCGGCTGAGGAGTGCCCTTCCAGCTACCCTCAAAGAAGAATTTGAGAGAAATTATTCCTCTCTTAGAATGTTCTCTAATAATCACTGGAGCTAAAACTTTTGTAGGTTTGAAATCTAAATTTGTTTCCTCTTTTACCTCTCTTTTTATCGCTTCGATGAGGTTTTCGCCCCGATCTACTTTTCCTTGTGCAGGCGACCAAAGTTGCCCTTTTTTCTTTCCCTCGCAGACCATGAGATATTTATCTCCCTTGCGAATAACGGCTGCAACAATTATTTTCACTCGGTGTGTGTAGTTTTTTTGCATGTGGAGATTTTATCTTGTTTTTTGTATTTCGTCTAGCCAAACTGCCGTATTTTTGGTTAAAATAACGCATGATGAATAAATATGATTTAACCGAAAGCGAACTCCAAGAGCATATTCTTGCCAGTCAAAGTGGTGAGAGTGATGCTTTTGGCGAGATTTACGATTGTTTTTTGACTCCGGTTTATCGTTATATTTATTATAAAGTTCCCGAAAATGAAGTTGAGGATTTGACTGAAGTTGTTTTTCTCAAGGCATGGCAATCTATTCGTAGATACAAGCAAGGCAAGACACCTTTTAGTTCATGGTTATTTCGCATTGCTCACAATGTTGTCGTAGATTTTTATCGCACCAACAAAGAAATGATGGAGCTGGCAGATTACATCGAGGACGAACGTGTGCACATTGACCCAAAGAAAATTACAGAACAGGAATTCATGCGCAAAGATGTAAAATTAGCACTTGCCAAACTACCTGAAAGCCACAGTGAGATTATCATTCTCAAGTTTTTTAATGGTTATACAAATAAAGAAATAGCCGCATATTTGGGTAAAAATGAAGGTGCAGTTCGTGTTATTCAGATGCGTGCCCTGAAAAAACT
>CAZJIT010000040.1:1059-5599 GCA_964546155.1 uncultured Candidatus Peribacteria bacterium | reverse complement strand
CTGATTTCGAAAATTTGAGGGGAATGCGTTTTGAATTGGCGCTCGAGGAAAATGAATCCGGCGCAAGTTATAAATTGAGTGCGTGCGCAAATTTCCAGATCAAAAAGGGAAAAACGAAGGACGTCATCGCTGAGGTGCAGTCCGATCTCCGAGAAGGTTTGCTCAGGACTGTGGAAAAACTCGCCAATGAAGCGTGCGAGAAAATCCAAGAAAATGCGGTCAGGCAGGGAATTATATTTTCCTAAAAACACGACACCCAGTACGGAGAAATCTGTGCTGGGTTATTTTATTTGCGAGAAGTAGTTGCGGAGGATCTCTGCGGCGGCGAGTGAATCGACCTCGTGGCGGAGGGTGGCTTGGCGTTTGTGTTTGGCGAGGGCGCCCTCGTGGATCATGCGCTGAGCGACGGTGCTACTGAAGCGCTCATCGACGAAGTCCACCTCACAGCCGAGCTTTTTTCGGATTTGCTGGGCGAATGAGCGGACTTTGGTGGCGGAGTCGCCTTCGGTGCCGTCGAGTTTGCGGGGGATTCCTAGGACGATTTTTTGGGCATTTTCGGCGTGAAAAAGCTGCTCCACAGCGGAGATGGATTTATCGTCGGACAAAATAAAATCGCGTGGAAAGGGAATGCGACTCTCGGTGTCACCCACGGCGACCCCGATGCGTTTTGTTCCCCAGTCCAGCGCGATTATTTTCATTTGAATTATTCAGCCTCTACGAGAATCTTCACGTCAGCGCTAACCGAATCGCTGAGTTGAACATTGACCACGTGCTCACCGATTGCTTTGATGTCTTTCTTGAGGTTGATTTTCTTGGCGTCGATGTCGAGCTTCGCCTGCTCTTTGAGTGCTTCGGCGATGTCTTTTTTGTGGAGTCCAACGTAAAGTGTGTCCCCTGCTTCGGTTGCTTTGCGTGCGAATTTGAGGGTAGTGCTAGCGAGCTCAGTTTTGATTTCTTGAGCTTTGGCCTCGATCTCGGCTGATTTCTTGGCACGAGCGGCCATCTGCGCCTCTGCCTCTGCCATGAGTTTTTGAGTTGGCATCAGAGCAGCCCCCTGTGGAAGGAGAAAATTGCGGAAATAACCTGTCTTAACCTCAACAATATCCCACTTCTGTCCGAGGTTTTTCGTGTCCTGTGTAAGTATTACTTTCATGCTTTTTTAAATTATTTTTAGAGTTTACTTGTGAACCACTGCCACACTTTACCGAAGTTTAAGTCGTTTTTCAACTGTTTTTCTTCCCAAACGTACCAGTCGCTGATTTCGAGGAAGCGATCTGCGGAGTAAGCGAGCGAATTGAGCTCGACGCCGTGGACTTTTTGATCGACGGAGAAATAAAAACGTGGAGTGTAAAGGAAAATTCCGGCGACGCCATTGACGAGGGAGCTGGTCGAATCGTAAACCGGACCGGCGATGTTTTGGGCGATTTTGTCAAAAGTGGCGTTGCGGGCTTCGGTGTTGAGCTGGGTCTGCACCTGCTCGAGCATCACATCGACTGTGAAGTTTTTGTAATTTGAGAAGTTGAGTCCCTTGTCGGCATTTTGCGAGTGCCAAAACGGTGTGAGGTCGGGGTTGTAGCCGAAATTCTGTCCGTAGAGAAGCACGTCGTAATCACGATTGACCACGGCAGCCTGAAAATCCTCTCGAGGCAAAACCGCAATCTCGAGCTCGACGCCGACCTTTTCCCACTGCGCCTTGATCTGGCGGAGCACCTGCTCGTAGAGCACGGGTGTAGAGGAGGTAATGGCTTTGAGAGTGAGTTTCTGGGTTTGATCGTCCTTGGTTTTGGTGCGAATGGCGTCGGTCATTTTGTTGCCCGCAGCGTCGAGTGGCAATCCCCAACCGGCGTCGTTGAGTGCGCCTCGGGCACGTTCCTCGGAAAATTCGATATCGAAATCTGTGCCGTCGCCGAGAAAAGGTGTATCGACTTTTTCACCGTCGGCGAAGTCGGCGATGGATTGCTTGTCCGTGGCGAGGAGAAGCCCGTAACGCAATTTGGCGTTTTTGAGTTTCTCGCTGGAGTTGTTGAGGAAAAGGCCGACGTACTGCGGAAGTGTAAACTCGTGGAGGAGGAAGCGGGAGTCATTCTCGAAGCGGCTGACCTCGCTCGCCGGAATCCCACGCACGGCATTGAAGGAGGAGAGATCCCCCGCTAGGTCGGTGTAATTCGGGTAATAGTAAAGCACGAGTTTCTCGATTTTGGCGTCTTGGTCGTGATAATTCTCGAAAAGGCTGAGGCGGGCTGTCCACTGTTCGTTTTCTTTTTTGAGGGAATCGAGCTGGTACGGACCGGCACCGACCGGCTGGAGGTTGAATTCGGTGAGCTCGAGATTGGAAACGGGAAGCAAACCGAGGAGATGACGTGGCACGATGCCGAGTGTCAGCTCAGAAGCGAAAAATGCGTTCGGGGTGGTGAGGGTAAATTTCACAGTTTGGTCGTCGAGGGTTTCGATGTTTACATTCTCAAAAATAACCCGCAGAGATGAATTCGGAAGTTCGGGATTTTTGGCGAGCTCGTTGTAAGTGAAAAGCACGTCGTCGAGAGTGAGGGGCTGACCGTCGTGCCAACGGAGGTCGGGTCGGAGGGTACAGGTGTAAATCATGGCTGTGCTGTCCATCTCGCACGTCGCCAAGCCGTCCTCCACCTCGCCTGTTTTGGGATTGTATTTTTGCAGACCCTCGAAGATGAGGTTGATGAGGTCACGCTCGGCATCGCCGCTCGAGGTCAGGAGCGGGTTGATGTGGCGAAGACTGCTCACCGATGCCTCAACGTAGATGCCACCTTTGGCGGGGTAGATGTCTGAGTTTTCATTCCAAAAAGCCGAGAGTACGCAGATAAAATTGACCACTGCGGAAATACTCAAAATCACTACCAAACCCTTGGCCCACGCCGGTAAAGCCTGAAAAAGTCTGCGCATTTTTTAGAGAGTCATGGCTAGGAGATTGAGCACTACGAATGCAATCGCCGAAGCAATGGTAAGGTAAAAAAGAATTTTCTCAGCGCCACGCTTGCTCGCATAAAATCCGCCGCTACCACCGAAAGTCGATGAAAGACCCATGCCTTTTTCTTGCATGAGGACGAAAATGATGAGCAAAATACCTGAAACTACTCCGCCCCACTTGGTGATGCGACGTAGTGAAAAGAGGCTCTCCTCGTCAGCGGAAATAGTCACCGGAGCGCTCTCGACAGAGGCGGTGGTTGTTTCTTCGTCAGGAACGAACTCCACGCTCACGTCGTCACGATCGGCACTAAAACTACCGTCTTCATTCATGATGATGTTTAACGGAGCAGCCTCGGAAGCGCTGGCATCTGCGCCGGTACCTGTTTCCATTTCTTGAGCGGAAGCCAAACTAACCTGCATAACTAAAATCGCCATCAAACTAAAAATCTTTGTAAACTTGGACATTTGAAAAAAATAAATAACTTTTTGTGTAGAGATTTTAGCATTTCGGTAGGAAATGGCAAGGGAAAAAGGCGAGGTTGTTTACACAACCTCACCCTGATTTTGTCCTACGCACTTACTTTTTTTTTGAATTTTTCGAAAACCTTGCAATCCTCAAGCATAAAAAGAATAAAAACAACTAACCAAATTATTTTGGGACCGAGGCCTTCGGAACTGAAAAATAAAATTACAGTATCTAGAGTTGGTTGTCCAAAAACTGAAAACAAGGGCAGTACAGCCAAACCGAATACAAAAGACAAAAGAAAAGTTGCAAACAGTGAAATAACAAAATTTAGAAACACCATACAAATAAAATCTAAGATTTTTTCGATCATGATTTTCTCCTTTCTGATCTAAATGATTCAAACTATTCGAACCACTAAACTGCGGACTTTATCATCAGCAATTTGGTGGCTCGAATTTAGCAGGTAGGACTTCTACCCTCCGATCGAAGGACAGAAAAATACCTGCTAGGTTTTGTTTTTTCAAAGAACTCAAATGATATTTTATTTTAGTATTTTTTTGGAACTTGTCAATAAAAAAATGGCTCGGAAATACCGAGCCAAAGGTGAGATTACTGCTTTTTGTCTTTATCTTTGGGGGTGCACCATTTCTTGAAAAACTCTGCGGCTTTTTGCGTGCCTTGAACTATGACCTCTCCTCCCTGCTGTGCGGCTAGCCATTCTATGATGACAGCCTCTAAATTGCTTTCGATTTGTTGCACTACCATTTCTTTCTCCTTGTAAAAAACAACAACCTAATGTGCTTACGTTATCATAAAAAATATTTTATGTCGATGCTCCCGTTCGTGAATCTCGCCCCGGAACAAAAAAGCAGGCGTCCGCCCACCTGCGGTGGACAAACGCCTACTTGGTGGGTCGTTCGGGGCTAGGTATGTTTGATTGGGGACATTCGTCCCCAAACCCCGCACTCACTTTAGACATTCCCGGTACATGCCCGTGAATATCTTTGTTCGTGGTCGCTTCGCTCCGGTTCGAGCCATGGAAACAAAAATAGGCACTTACCTGCCTGCGGTAAGCACGTGCCTACTTGGTGGGTCGTTCGGGGCTAGGTATGTTTGATTGGGGACATTCGTCCC
>CAZJIT010000040.1:0-959 GCA_964546155.1 uncultured Candidatus Peribacteria bacterium | reverse complement strand
AGGCACTTACCTGCCTGCGGTAAGCACGTGCCTACTTGGTGGGTCGTTCGGGGCTCGAACCCGAGACCGTCTCCTTAAAAGGGAGCTGCTCTACCAACTGAGCTAACGACCCATACTCAAATAACCTCTTGTTTGATGAGGGAATTTTACACAAAAAAAATGAAAATGCAAGACTAAATCTCGTCGCCTTCGGCTAGGAAACTGGATAACACGAATGCAACCGCCGGCAAGGAAAACCACCAGCTGTACCCGTCGATCATGAGTCGGGCGAGGAAGGAAGTGTTGTAAACTTCGGTCATGAGATTGGCGGTCTGACCACCCTCGACGAAGCTCACACCGGAAACGTAAACCAAAATCGTGGCGATCAGGAGTCCGGCGGATAAAATTCCGTAGGTCGATGTCATGAAAAAATTGACGAGTTTTTGTTTCTCGGGTGGGAGGTCGATGTGGAAACTGCCCTTGATAGCGATCAAAACAATCGTTACCACAAAAACGATGACTTTGGTCAGGACGAGTGTCTGCGCTGTGAAATTATTGGCCAAGACGGGAATAATCGGATCTCCACCTACAAAATAACGCTCGAGCAAATTACCCATGCCGTCTGCTGCGAGGATCGCAATGTAAGTCGCAATGATGATCTTGAGGGTGTAGTTGCGTCCGATGATAAACGAATACGCCACCACAATGGCGAAGAACACAATGATGAATAAATCCCAACTTGGATCAAACTGCATGGAGTTTTGTTAAAGTCGGAATTATTATAATTCAAAAAGGAAAACAACGCAAAAAAATTATGCGGCCTTTTCTAGAATGTACTGCTGAGTGTACTTGGTATTGTAAATCAGGCGATTTATTTCTTGTTCGATTTTTTGGACATCACGCACGAGTAGGTTTTGGGAATTTTCGTGGAGCATTTTTTTGATCAACGAGAGGCGGAAGGAGGTGTATTTGAGAACACC
>CAZJIT010000039.1:0-5661 GCA_964546155.1 uncultured Candidatus Peribacteria bacterium | reverse complement strand
CTTATTAAGCAGTTTACGGTGTTTGAATTCAAACACCGTAAACTGCTTAATAAGGTCAAGAAGAACGCTCGGTTTCAGCATTCCATTGATCAGTGTCTCCATTTGCGGGATGGTCGCTTTCGCCTCTTTGTTACCGTCAATTGATTTCCATGCAAGGAAGCGTGAAAAGGAAGCAGTCAGTGACCCCGCCTTAGCATCCAACCCATCCGAAGCCACGAGTACGCCGTTGTATACGAAAAGTTGCGGAATAGCGTCCTTGTAGTTTTGTAATTGCTGAAAAGCCTTTTTCACGGTGGCGTTTTCGTCCGTTGGGTTCTTGAGTTCAATTACTACAAGTGGCAACCCATTCACCAAAAGGACTACATCGGGGCGTTTGTGGTTCTGGTTATGCATCACCGTGAATTGATTGCTCACGATAAACTCATTGTTTTCTGGATGCTCAAAATCCACGAGCCAAATCTTTTGCCCCTTGGTTTCACCGTCGGCGTAGGTTTCTACTTCAATTCCGTTGGTAAGCATGACATGGAAAGCCTCATTTGCTTCCGTAAGGCTTTGTATAGGCATACCAACTATGGCACGCATAGCCTGTTGCTTTGCATCCGCCGTGGCTTTTGGGTTTATCTTATTGATAGCCGAAGCCAAGCGATCTTTAAGGATCACTTCGGTAAGGTCTGCGCGCTCTTTTTCTTGATCTTCAGGGGAGAGATAGCTGTACCCAAGAGCCTCCAAGGTCTCTATGGCAAGCAATTCTACGTCTGATTCGTATATGTGATTCATAGGGTTTATTCTGTATATAAATTGTAGAATAGATAATGCACTTTGACTTCTTTGTCTGGGTCTTCAAGCGAATGCGAGGCGACAAAATGTGTGTCATCTACCTTTTTTACATTTCCTTTGAAAGAAGATGACTCTCCAATAAACACGGGGATATCATTCAGCATACTGGTGAAGTTCTTCAACCGAACGAAAAAAATAATCACACCGTAGTTGTGCCTCCACGTAAGGTACCCACGAAGCTGGTCGACTGTTTCGAGGAGTAGCTTCTTGCCTCCCCAAATTTTGCATTCAAAGACAAGTATGTTTCCTTTGTCCAAATTGAGGTAGATATCGGTTTTTCCTTTCTTGGAAAAAGTTTCACCAGTGGCTTTGCCCTCAAATAGACTGTTCAGGTTCCCAAGAATTAGGTCGCGCAAATCTTCCTCACCAAGTTTTGCGGTTGCTTGGGGTGTCTTTTCAAAAGATTTGGACTGATTATCCAACACGCCAACAATATCATTCACCTTGGCTTCATCGAGCTGGTACTCTTCTGGCAATTGCGGAGAAGGCTTCACTCTTTTTACGATAGGTTTCTGATCCAGCACGATTCTTTGTGCATTTTCTGAAACCTTTTTTTTGAGAGGGATGTTAATCTTTTGCGTAAGAGCGCTAACTTTGTCCTTATTTTTCTCCAACTCCTGCTTCCTTGCATCTATCAAAGTTTTTACCTGTGTCAGAAGATTGACATTTTCTTTTTGAATGTCCGCATTTTTCCAACGAACCGTTTCTTGCACGCGCTGAATTCCCTGATTTACCGCCGTCGCGCTATGGTCGTCATCCAAGCTAAATCCGTATCCTTTCGTTTCCACAACAAAAGAAATAGAGTTCTGCGCCCATTGAAAATCCTTATCGGAATAGCTAAGGGAAAATGTTGTTGAAGCCAGTTGAGAGAGAGTTGCGATATCACGATTAGAAATAATAGGCATTACTACCTTGATACGCTCACACGCAAAATCAAGATCACCTTCACTGCTATAAAAGGACTCACGTTGATGAGCTGGAATCCTTTTTACATAGTTCTCATGTTCCCACGACGCGTCATTCTCGGGATCAAACTCAATCGTGGTGAGGCCAGCGTCTTGCACATAAAACTGCGCAAGTTCTTCTGTATTTGAACCCAATATCTGAGCTTCCGACTCACGCAAAATCTGCCCTCGAATATCTTCGAGTTTTTGTCGGTAATAGCTTGAGATGTCGGGTCTGTTATACATACGCTGGTTAATTCTTATCATTGAGTTTTTGCTGGAAGTAATCCGTACATTCTTTTTTTATTGTTTCGAGATTCTGTCCCTCAAAAAAGGTGTTGATCTGTTGAAGCGAGAGGTCTTTGCGGGTGTTCTTGTTGATACCCATCTTTTCGTTCACGAGTTTGCTTACCTTTTTCTTCACCCAGATAAAATCCTCATAAAGTGGATTGAACTTTCGCCCTTTGTGCTTCAAACCAAGCGCACGAAGCACATCGGTTGCGACACTTTTTTCCTTCTCATTAAGCAAGCTTTTTGCAGCCTTTCGTTCGTCTACTGGACGGGTTTTGCGCTTCTTTTTCGTTGATACAGAATCGGACTGGAAGCCATACTTCTCAAACAAAGCCTGCTTTTGCGCCTCTGACAATTCCTCGATGGCCTTTTCCGCCTGTGCTACCTTATCTTCACCTTTTACGAATTGCGTTTCAAATTCCATTACTTCCGTGCCGCGCTCCTTAATTTGCACAGTATCATTCGAGGAAGAATTAGAATGTTCATCATCGTCATTCACAAAAGAATCATCTCCTGAGACATTAGACTGTTTTTCCTCCTCAAACAGAAGACCTTGCAAGAATGCCTGATCGTCATTGTCGAAGAGCTTAAACTCCTCAAAGCGTTTTGTCTGGTTCAATCCAAGATGAGAGACTACATAGCAATGCTTGCAGTCATCGTTCGCACGGATTACGCGGCCAACGAATTGGATGTACGGATTTAGCGATGCGAAGGGGCGGAAGATAGCCGCAACACCGAGTTTGTTGTGGTCAAAACCTTCACCGAGCATGCCTACATTGATTATCACGTCTATCTTGCCATGTTGGAGTTTTGTGAGGGTCTCGTCGTTCGTTGTGGAGTGCTCAGAGCTCACAAGACCGACCTTGAGGCCGAGTTTCTCAAAGGCGGGTTTTACGAATTCACGAGCATGACGAATGCTTATCGCGGCAGCAATGATTTGATGATCGCACTTTGGAAAATCTTTCTTGAGTTGCTTCAACTTTTCATCGGCCTTACGGGCGATAGAGTCGCAACAATCCTGAGACAGAGCAATACCACGTCGGAACCATGCCTCCTCTTTCATTTTTAGGATATCTTCAAGCGTGTAATTCTTTTGGTCATTCTCGGCGGAGAACGAAAGTTCAATCTCCTGCGGAGTTACATTGCTTACCTTTATGTTGCGAATGTAGCCGTTTTTAATCGCGTCACGGAAATGGTAGGTGTAGATGTTTTTTCCATCAACTTTTTTCCCATCCGAGCGGAAAGGGGTCGCGGTGAGGCCGACGATTTTTGCATCGGTAAAGAACTTGATAATTTCTTGATAGGTGTTGGCCTTTTGGTGGTGCGCCTCATCGATAATAATCAGATCAACTGCATCCTGCCGCCCCTTGAACCATTTTTCTATGTCATTCAGCTGCTGGTAGTTCGCAATGATGATTTCGTGATCTTCAATGTCAGAGAAGTTCACAGAGCCTTCGAGTCGGAGAGCATACACCTCCAAATCATCGAGCTCTTCATTCGTAAAAATCCCACGCTTTTTGTATGCACTCGCTTCAGGATTGTTCGTGTGTTCAAGATCGGTTTCAAGCTGTTTTGCAAGTGTGAGGTTTGGAGCGAGCACTAATACCTTTTTCTTTGCCAAGTTAAAGGGCATCACCGCAATGAGCGCTGATTTTCCCGTGCCTGTCGGAAGCTGTACCAAAACATGCTTTTCCGCTCCATCAACGGAGAAGTGCTGCAAAATCGCCTCGTATGCACCGCGTTGGCAGTCACGAAGTTGGGAGGTGTTTACTTGTCTGTCGAAAAGGTTTTGTGTCATAGCTGTTGGTTAATAAATTGCTCGTACTCTTTGAGAGTCTTCGATTCGGCGGCTTTCTTGATATCCCTCATCTGTTTCAATTTTTCATCGAATTTCTCGATCAGTTCCTTTGGAGGTAATGCAAATTTGATGTATTCAAAATCGCTAAACCTGAATACCTGTCTCACGGTTCCAACGCAGAAGTTCTTGATTAGCTCGAAAACCCTATGTGAATTTATTAGATGCCAGACAAAGTACGGGCTAACTCCTTCCTTTGCCCTAAACACAGTGTAAGCGGGACTTACAAGACCGACTTCATCCAGATCAAAATATCCAATTGACCCTATGTTGATACGAGCTGGATTGTAACCGAATTGAAGTTCACGGATTATCTTATAGTTCGTAACTTCGGCACTGTATACCTGTTTATTGAAGTACTCATCCGAGGGCACAAAGAGTCTGTTTTTTGTCACAGAATAAACAGGATAGTCTTCATTTTCAGTATTTTTTTCGCTAACCTCTTCAACCAAATCGCTTATTTTTGCAACCTTCCAGTCTTTTGGGATATCACCAATTTCCGTTGTTTGAAGATCTTTGGGGTCAAACTTTAAGAAATACCTCTCAAATAAAAGTTTGCCATACTCCTTACTTACCTCGTTGATTTTTTTATCTAAGTGTTTGCTTGCTGGGAAAGACTGGATTCCTGCAAGAATCTTATGGGTCTCTTCATTGATATTTTTCTCCTTTTCAGGATCGAGCACCTCCACAAATCGTCCAGCAGAAATGAAGTACTGATGCTCTCGAATAGTTTCGGTACTCACTGCTTTACACAGCCCCTTAGTATCATGATAGTCAGGTGAGCCTTGCTTGAAAGCCTTGAAGATGTTTGCCATTGACGCTATCTGCTCATCTGTAATGATGACTCGCTTGCGGGAGATTCTCTTGTAGTGATTGCGTGCGTCAATAAAAAGTACCTTATTCTTATTTTTATCTTTTGCGCGGTTTATAAACCATAGACAAGCAGGAATATCCGTGTTGTAGAAAATATCGCTTGGCAATAACACGATACATTCGACCAAATCATTTTCTATTAATCCTTTCCTGATCTCGCTATCCGATTGCTCATCAGATACCAAAGAACCATTTCCGAGAACTACTCCAGCTTTGCCTCGAGGAGCTAGATGAAAAATTATGTGTTGTAACCACGCAAAATTTGCATTCTTTTCTGGGGGTGTTCCAAATTTCCAACGACCGTCGTTTGACAGCAAATCGCCGCCCCAGTCTTTCTGGTTAAATGGAGGATTAGCTAAAACATAGTCCGCCTTCAAATCAGGATGGGCATCATTCAAGAATGAACCTTCTGTATTCCATTTCACATTTGCTCCATCAATCCCACGAATTGCCAAATTCATGCGAGCGAGACGATACGTCGTTTGGTTACTCTCTTGTCCGTAAACAGAGATGTCATCCAAACGTCCTTGGTGTTCAGTTACAAATTTTTCACTCATTACAAACATTCCTCCAGATCCACAGCACGGATCAAATACACGTCCATTGAACGGTTCCAATAACTCAACTAAGAGTTTTACTACGCACTCTGGTGTATAGAATTGACCTCCTTTTTTACCCTCAGCTAATGCGAATTCTCCCAAGAAGTATTCATATACCTTGCCGAGCAAATCCTTTGATTTAGCTGCTTCTGTGCCAATTGCAATATTGCCGATTAAATCAATCAAGCTACCAAGTGCAGCTTTATCGAGATTTGGCTTTGCATAAACCTTTGCAAGAATACCTTTCAACGTCGGGTTCTCG
>CAZJIT010000038.1:5370-5903 GCA_964546155.1 uncultured Candidatus Peribacteria bacterium | reverse complement strand
AAGAAGTGTTTTTGACCAGTTCGGAATAAAGCTCTTTTTCTTTGTGTGAAAGTTTTTTCGGGATTTCAATATGAACGGTAACGTAATGATCCCCCGCTCCGCCATGCGGATTTGGCACACCCTCGCCTCTAAGCCTGAACTTTTGGTCGGGTTGAGTACCTGCCGGAATTTTGATTTTCTTGAGTCCGTTTACGGTCTTAACCTCGATTTCGTCGCCAAGAGTGGCTTGTAGAGCGTGAATAGTTGTTTCGGAATAAATATTCAGCCCCTCACGCAAAAATTCCTTGGAAGGTTGAACGGCAATATGAATGTACAAATCACCCGCTGGCACACCACCTTTGACACTATCGCCCTTACCTTTCATGCGCAAAACTGAGCCATTTTCAGTCGCAGAAGGAATTTTGATTTTGATAGTTTCGGTATGATTTTTGATTCCCGCACCGTGACATTTTATACATTTCTTCTCAGGAATCTCACCCGTCCCCTCACAGGTAGAACAAGTACGACGGGTTTGTACAACGCCAAGAATGGTG
>CAZJIT010000038.1:0-5360 GCA_964546155.1 uncultured Candidatus Peribacteria bacterium | reverse complement strand
GACGTTGCTCGTTAATTTGTCCACTTCCGCCACAATCTGGGCAAGTCTTGCTTTTGGTTTTTGGCTCGGCGCCAGTACCTTTGCAGTGCTCACATTCTACCGTGTGCGAAATCTTGATTTCCTTCTCGATACCGAAGACCGCCTCCTCGAAAGAAATAGTAAGGGCAACCTCTAAATCCGCTCCACGAGTAGGTTTCTGGGAACGAGATGAGCGTCCACCTCCTCCAAAAAATTGCTCGAAAATATCACCAAAATCTCCGAAATTCGCGCCATTGAAGTTGAAACCTTGGCCATTGAAACCGCCGGCTCCACCTCCAAATGGGTTTTCGCCAGCAAATCCACCTCCACCTCCGGTTGAACCGAATTGGTCGTAGGCACTGCGGGCTTTTTCATTCCCGAGAGTTTGATAGGCCTCGTTAATTTCTTTGAATTTGGCTTCAGATTCAGCATTTCCCTTGTTCATGTCGGGGTGATGCTGCTTGGAAAGTTTGCGATACGCCTTCTTGATTTCGTCTTGGGTTGCGTCTTTTTTTACACCGAGAATTTTGTAGTAATCTTTGCTCATACGAGAATAATAATAGCACGCAAAAAACCAAAATCAACCTTTTTTGGCACTCTGGATTTATTTTTGCTAAATAAAAAACCAGCCCGAGTTGAGCTGGTTTGGTTTTAATCTATTTAGATAGCGAGGCGATGAAATGCCACGATTTTGCCAGAGCCGATGAGTTGTTGGATAGTTTGATCTGGATTTTGAACGTATTGTTGGGTGAGGAGTGCTTTTTCTGCACGGAATTTAGACTCCTTGCCAAGCATAATTTTCTCAATAATCTCGGCTGGCTTGCCCTCGTTTGCAAGTTGAGCTGCCCAAATTTCCTTTTCCTTGGCGATTAGATCTGCAGAAACCTCGTCCGGAGAAATACACTCTGGATCTGAAATGGAAATGTGCATTGCGATACCATGACGAGCATCTTCATTTACACCCTCGGTAGAAAGAATCGCACCAAACTTAGCATTGGAATGAATGTAAAAATCGAGCTCAGAACCTTCGATAAGTTTGATTTCACCAAGTTTGATATTTTCACCAAGCTTGAGAACCGCATTCTTGATAATCTCGTCTGCTTCAGCAGTTGCACCTTCAATACCCTTTTCGATAACAAGAGTTGCAATTTGCTTGGCGATTGCGATCAATTCCTCGTTACGAGCTACGAAATCTGTTTCACAGAAAAGCTGAACAATGGCACCTTTATTGCCCAAAATAACGGCTTGGATAGTACCCTCAGAAGCATCACGATCACCTTTCTTGGCAGCTTTTGCGATACCACTTTTGCGAAGTTCATCGATAGCAAGTTCGATGTCACCGTTGGCTTCTGTGAGAGCTTTTTTACATTCCATCATAGAAACTCCGGTACGATCACGAAGTTCTTTGACTTGAGAAGCTGTAATTGTCATTTTAATTTAATTATTAGTTATATTTTGTTTGAGAGATTTTTCTTCTTCCTCTGTGAGGGCTAGCTTGTCCGCCCACTCCGCAAAGAATGGAGCACGGATAGTATTACCCTTCCATGTTGCAATTGCCATGATGATAATCACCACTATTTCTAAAATAGTAAGAATAGTGCCAACATAAGGAATAAGGAAGAAAAAACGAAGTGCGAAAAACATAATGCAGAAGAAAAGAGCCTGTTTGCCATGAAATTGACAATATTCGCTATCACGACGCAAAATCAGAGGCAAAAGACAAAGAAAACTAATGTATCCAACCGCAGAAATAAAACGCTCGCTGGAAGTGTATTCATTAACTTCCGGAGTGACCTCTGGGGTGGTTTGCACCTCGATTTGCTCGGGCTGCTGAGAATTTTGGTTTTCTTCTGTCATAATTTTTTAATTATTTTTCTTCTTTTTCTGATTTTTCAGGAGCTGGCTTCTTGTCAGCTGGTTTCTTAGCCGGAGCTGATTTTTTGCCTTTTTCCACTGCTTCAAAAATCTTACCAAGAAGATAAGTCAATGATTTGACAGCGTCATCGTTAGCGGGAATCGGGAAGTTTACGAGTGATGGATCTGCATTTGAATCACAAATCGCAATCACTGGAATGTTGAGTTTTTTAGCTTCCTTGATAGCGGTCATGTCACGCATTACGTCAGTAACAAAAATTGCACCAGGTAAGTTGGTCATGTCCTCTACACCACCAAGAGCGTTTTGGAGTTTCCCGATTTCTTTGCGGATTTTTACTTGCTCTTTTTTAGTGTATTTTTCGATTTCACCGGTAGCCATCTGATCTTTCATCTTCTTTAGGAAGCGAATACGAGATTTGATGGTTTGGAAGTTTGTAAGAAGACCACCGAACCACTTGTGAACTACGTAAGGCTGACCGAGCTTATCGCAATTAGCCGGCAAAATCTCGAGAGTTTGTGGCTTGGTAGAAACAAAAAGAACTGGCTTGCCTTCGCTCACTACCTTGCGAGCAAAATCGCAAGCTTCGTCTAGAAGGTTAGCTGTTTTTTCAAGGTTAAAAATGTGCACACCTTGTGAAGTGCCGTGGAGATATGGAGCCATTTTTGGGTTCCATTTGGAAGTGCGATGTCCGAAATGGACTGCAGATTCCATCATTTCTTGGAATTGTTTCGACATGTTCCTTGGGTTAAGTTCGGGGTTGTCAACTCTCATCTGGACCCAAGTGGGCAGGACGATGAGATCGAATCCCGAGCTATGAATTAAAAAGTGTTGAGATTTTACTTTATCGGATTGCTATTTGCAAGGTTTTTTTAGGTTTTTGGTCATGTAGGTTTGCTCGAGCTTGTAGCCGAATTTGCGATAATAATCCCTCACCCCTACCCCTGAAATAATCGCCATACGTGAAAAACCATTTTCAAAGGCTATTTTTTCGGCTTCGGCAAGCAATCTACGACCAAAGCCAACGTGCTGTGAAGATTTGGATTGGTTGCCTACGGAAGTGTGCTCACCATAGACATGAAGCTCACGAAGAATCGCAGAATTATTCAATACTGGATAAATACGATTGGAAGATTTGGCAAGGTAGAGGCGAGCAAGAGCGATGAGCTTGTCGCTAGATTTATCCTCGAAGGTGATAAAAACCTCCTCACCCTCCCCTGCCCTGAATTTGCGAATGACCAATTCTGGATTTTGAGGAATTTCCGTGCGAATCTCCCGACAGCGGATACAACGACAATTTGGATTATTGTTTTGGATAACCTGACGAAGATTGGAAATCTTGGAACCAGCAATGATATCATTAGCTGGAATATCTCGAATCACACGAATCACCCGCACCCACTCCGGAATGTATGCCTTTATTTTTGTAATTGTATCGACAAGAACTTTATCACTGTATGGCTTCCATTTTCCATTTTTGTACCATTTCTCCAGCTCGGCATCAGCGGTCAGTACGCATGGATAAATCTTGATCTGATCGGGGCAAAAATCCGGATTGGTAAATAATTCTTTGAACATTTTTATGTCTTTGGCGGGGGTGCTACCAGGGAGATTGAGCATCATGTGATAAACAATCTTAAATCCTGCCTCACGCAAAAGTTTCGTAGCAGTGATGATTTCTTGCACGCCATGACCACGCTGACAGAGGCGATGAATGTCATCGTAAATAGTCTGCACACCGATTTCTACTCGAGTACAACCAAAACTACGCATGCGACGCAACTCATCTAATGTGATGTAGTCCGGTCTAGTTTCAAGAGTAAGACCCACACAGCGGTGCTTGGTTTTTTCATTTTGCGCCTGAGCGGAGATAAGTGAGAGCGATTTTTTGGATTCATTGAGTGAATCGTAACAAGCTCGAATGTAGTTGGATTGATAAGCGTGAGAATGCGCTGACCAAGTCCCACCCATAACAATTAATTCAATCTTGCTGGCGTCATGCCCAGTAGCTTCGAGCGCCTGCACACGAGCGGTGATTTGCTTCTTGGGCGCAAAATTCACACGAGTCGCACGCAAAACTGCCGGCTCATTCGGCAAATAACTCTTGGGCATGTTTTTTGGCGTTGGGCAGTAAATGCATTTCCCCGGACAAGAAAGCGGTTTGGTGAGAATCGCAACTACATTCACCCCGCTCTCACTACGCACACCCCTTTTACGAAAAAGCTTTTCAAGTTGAGAATTTTTATTTTTTACGGTTTTGTATCCGGCCACCAGCTCGTCATTACGCAGCATTGAAATCTTTTCCTGTAAACAAAAATCACGCAACATGCGCTCGAGCTCTTTACGATTATTTGGGATTTTTTTGAGCTCTGAAATAAACTGCTTCGCCAACTTGATGCGAGGTTTTTTATCGAGAATGTGTAGATTTTTGTGTAACATTGTGCAAAGATTTTAGCATGAAAAAAGAGACTGCCAAACAAATTCGTAAAGATGTGGAAAATGCGTATGATAATTTTGCGAAAGATTGGGATACGACACGCCAGTACGATTGGCCCGAATTCGAAATCATAAAGCCAAAACTAAAAAAAGGTATAAAAGTGCTGGATTTGGGTTGTGGCAATGGACGACTTTATGAATTGTGCAAAAATGCCGGAGTGGATTATGTCGGAATCGATAATTCGAAAGAATTGATAAAGCTGGCACAAAAAAACAATCCTGAAGGTAAATTCATGGTTGGTGATGCGCTGGATTTGCCTTTTGGGAATGAGGAATTTGATTTGGTGATTAGTTTTGCGGTAGTGCATCACATTCCTTCTCGAGATAATCGTGAGAAGTTTTTTGTGGAGGCGGCTAGAGTGCTAAAAAATAATGGTGATTTTTTTGTTACAACTTGGAATATTTTTCAGCCGAGGTATAAAAAATACATTTGGGAAAATCGGCTCAAGAAAATAACTTTGCGCAGTGATTTGGGCTGGAATGACGCTTGGATTCCTTTTGGTAATGGCAAAATTTTACGCTATATCCACGGATTTACGCCAAGCGAAATGCGAAAATTATTGAATAATAATTTTGAAATCGAGAGAGAATTTTTCACACACAAAAAAGAGTTTCTTGAGAAATGGGAGAATGCTTATAATTTGTGTTATTTGGCTAAAAAATACCAAAAATAAACGAACTGGAATCTGAAAAATCAAGTGAACTCAAAACACCCTCTGTAAAAAAGTAGAGCTTATTGTTTTTTAGTGTGATTGGCCCATCGACGTCATGATTGAGCACTTTTTGACAATTCGATTTATCGGTGTCGCAAACAAAAACCTCACCTCTAACTGCGTAAATAATTTGATTGTTAGAGTACCAATCCGCCCAACTCACCTCGGAAGAAAAACGAGAAAAAATCTCTTTTTGTGAATTTTCTAAATTGCTTATCCAAATTTCGTTACCTTCAATAAAAATCTCTTTTTCGTTATTT
>CAZJIT010000037.1:0-6007 GCA_964546155.1 uncultured Candidatus Peribacteria bacterium | reverse complement strand
GAGTGGTTTTGGACACGTTTGCACAATCCGAATTTCTCCAAAAATCAAAAAATGGCATGCTTTCCTCCTTTCTCTTGAGCCCACGAAAAATAAAAAAACAAAACTAACTTTTGTATTTTAGTCCTGTTTTTTATTTTGTCAACTACTTGTTTTCCTCGGCTTCGAGACGTGCTTTGAGCTGCATAACCTGAATCACAGAGCTGCGTGCCGCCTCATCGAGTTTCATCTGAATAAATTTAATCGTATCCTTGAGGTCGGGGATCATGCGATGCTCGAGCGCATTTACACGACGACGCGTCTTCTCGATCTCCAGCGCCAGAGCCTCAGCAGTTTTTTCCATCTCTGCCAGTCTGAGCAAATCCGTAAAAGAATCCGAAAGACTATTGAGCGAAAATTCCAATTCACCACTCGTATGCGCGAAACCATATGCCACAATCTCGCCACTCTTCTCCATCTCAAACTGAGGCACACGTACACCCATCACATTCTTGGTTTGAACCGCCAGAGCAGTCTTAGCCTGACTTGATTCAAGTGCCATACGGAGCATTTCGGGATACATCATACCGCTAGAGATTGTAAGCGAATCAAAAACATTTCCCAGACGCTTCTCCACCTCCACGCGCATATCACGCGTTTGGCGAATAATCTCCATGAAGGTCTTCATCAGACCGTCTTGTTTATCCTTGAGCAGTTTATGCCCACGGGAAGCGTTGGCGAGCTGACGCTTGAGATTCATCAGCTCCATACGAGTTGGATTTACATTTAGTAACGCCATAATTATTTTTTCATATATTTCTTGATGTGGTCAGGCTTCACACGCTTGAGCTCTTGTTCTGGCAACATACTGAGCAATTCCCAACCAATCGTGAGAGTTTGTTCAATTGTGCGATCCTCACGTTCACCCTGACGAATAAACTTATTCTCAAATGCATCGGCAAACTTCAAATGTTTACGATCCACCTCAGAGAGCGCAGATTCACCAAGAATCACCGCCAAATCACGCATTTCCTTACCGCGAGCATAAGACGCATAAAGCTGTGCAAACATACCCTCGTGATCCTCACGCGTAACTTTACGCGCAGTCGGAGCGAGACGAGAAAGAGACGGTAACACATCTACTGGTGGATAAATTCCCTTACCATGGAGTTCACGTGAAATAACGATCTGTCCCTCGGTAATATATCCCGTCAAATCAGGAATTGGGTGGGTCTTGTCATCTTCCGGCATAGTCAGCACAGGAATTTGTGTAATCGAGCCTTCCTTACCCTTCACACGACCAGCACGCTCGTAGAGAGTTGCCAAGTCGGTATAAAGATAACCCGGATAACCACGACGACCCGGCACCTCCTTACGTGCGGCAGATACCTCACGGAGAGCCTCACAGTAGTTCGTCAAATCAGTAAGAATGACTGTCACGTGATATCCCTTCTCAAACGCCAAATACTCCGCGGCGGTCAGCGCCAAACGTGGAGTCGCAATACGCTCAACGACCGGATCATCAGCTGTATTCGCAAACACAACCGTACGCTCGATTGAGCCAGTGTTCTTGAACTCACGAATAAAATACTGTGCCTCCTCAAAAGTCACACCCATCGCACCAAACACAATCGCAAACTTCTCCTTACCAGTATCATCTTTTACCTTGGCTTGGCGGGCAATCTGCGCCGCAATCTGAGAGTGGGGGAGACCACTCGCCGAGAAAATCGGGAGCTTCTGACCACGCACGAGAGTATTTAGACAATCGATCGTCGAGATACCAGTCTGGATAAAATCAGACGGAAATTCACGAGAATAAGGATTAATCGGGTTACCGGAAATATCGAGAGATTTCTCAGGAATAATCGCCTCACCACCATCAATCGGGAGACCACGTCCATTGAACACACGCCCGAGCATATCCTCACTCACAGGAAGTTGAAACACTTTCCCGGTAAACTTAGCCTTAACTCCCTGAGTGCCGGCACCTTGGGTACTTTCGAACATCTGTACGACCGCCATACCGTCACGAGTCTCGAGCACCTCACCGAGACGAGCTGAGCCGTCCGCTAGAGTCACCTCGACCATTTCTTTGTATTTCGCATTATCAACGCCATCAACCACCATGAGCGGTCCGGCAATCGATTTAATCTGCTTGTATTCTTTTTGCATATTTCAAGTTGGTTAATTACAAACTACTGACTTCTTTCTTCACCTCAGCCTCTAGCTCCTCAAACTCCTTCAAACTCTTTTCCTTAATGAAGTGCGCACGCGCAATCTTGGTTCGGACCGGAAGCGCGAGCAATTTCTCAAAATCAAAATCCTCCTTCTCTACCAAAGGCAAAGCACCATGATGGAAAGTCAAAATCAAGCGAAGGAGGTGATAATCTTTCTTAAGAGAACAGTAAGCATCGTCTGGATCAAACGCATTTTGGAAAAGATAATCCTCACGCAAAGACTTAGCAGTCTCCATAACCAAACGCTCCTTCGGACTCAACGCGTCCATACCGACCAAGCGTACGATTTCTTCCAGCTTAGATTCTTGTTGGAGAATACTCATCGCCTCATTACGCACTTCTGTAAAATCCTCTGCAACATTTTTTGTTACGTATTCACGCATATTATCCAAATAGAGCGAATAACTACGCAACCAGTGAATCGCAGGGAAGTGGCGCTTATAAGCCAATTGTGCGTCCAATGACCAGAAGACTTTTGTAACACGAAGAGTATTCTGAGTAACTGGCTCAGAGAGATCACCACCTGGAGGAGATACCGCACCGATAACCGTGAGCGAACCTTGGCGACCTTCTTCACCTAGACATTCAACTGCACCGGCACGCTCATAGAACTGCGCGATACGACTACCAAGATAAGCTGGATAACCTTCTTCACCTGGCATTTCCTCAAGACGACCAGACATCTCACGCATCGCCTCTGCCCAACGTGAAGTACTGTCCGCCATCAGCGCTACATTATATCCCATATCACGGTAATACTCCGCAATCGTAATACCGGTATACACAGACGCTTCACGAGCGGCTACCGGCATATTAGAAGTATTGGCAATGAGTACAGTACGTTTCATGAGTGGCTCACCACTATTCGGATCGATCAACTCCGGAAATTCTTTCAATACATCGGTCATCTCGTTACCACGCTCACCACATCCGATATAGACGATTACTTGCGCATCACAATATTTCGCGAGGGATTGTTGAGTTACAGTTTTACCAGCTCCGAATGGACCAGGAATACAAGCGGCACCACCCTTCATCACCGGGAAGAGACCATCGAGAATACGCACACCCGTAATCAACGGTTCGTTTGGTACGAGCTTATTCGCAACCTTACGAGGAATACGAATCGGCCACTTTTGCATCATCTGAATCTTGGTCTTACCCACAGTGGCAATGTCTTCTGTCACAGTGAATTTTCCTTTCTTAATATCTTCTACTTTTCCCTCTACTCCATATGGTACGAGAACTTTATGAAGAATAAGCGAAGTCTCCTGCACAGTTCCGAGGACATCACCGGCTTTGACATTATCACCTTTCTTAGCCACAGGAACAAAATCCCATTTATTCTCACGATTGAGTTTCGGCACATTGATACCTCTCGTAATATACACACTCTTTGCCTCCTCCTGAATCAGCTCAAGCGGACGCTGGATACCATCATAAAAATTCTCGAGCAAACCAGGACCAAGCTCTACCACCATAGTTTCCCCAGTGAGTACAACTGGTTCACCCGGACCCACACCCGCAGTTTCCTCATATACCTGGATAGACGCAGTTTCACCCTCGAGCTTAATAACCTCACCCACGAGTCCTTCATCAGACACGCGCACCACCTCGTACATCTTGGCGTCCTTCATTCCCTTCGCAATGACGAGTGGACCCGACACCTTGATAATTGTTCCGACAGATTCTTTTGCCATATTTATCTTAGTTATAAGTTGTTAATATATTTATTTACGAATTATTCACCGAGAATATCCTGACCAACTGCTCTTTCTACCAGAGCCGACAATCTCTTCACCCCGAAACCACTCGAACCTGCCACTCCCGGAAGTGCAATCAGAGCCGGAAGTGCATGCGCCGTTAGTTTCGCATAATCATCTTTATTAATCCCTTGCACCACCTCCTCAAACACAAAAATCACCGCATAAAGTGGCTTTTCTTCACCATTTATCACTTGGGTTTTTTTCTTCAATTCAAATAATTTCTCCACCGCCTCTTTGGCATTGTTGGCATTTACCGCCTCGACACCCACAGCTCCAAACCCCGCAATCGAGTCGCGTGGTCCCACAATCGCCATTTTGTAAGTCTTGTTATCCATTTTATTCACTATAAAGTTTACGTAATCTACGGCGGATTTTTTCCTGAGGTAAGCCCGCCAACTTCCCAACCATAATCATACGCACGACGCGCGCATTGTTTTTCTTTGCCCAATAGTATGCAAAAATCGGTTCCGGACCAAAAGGCGTATGCTTACTTTTTTGCATATGGCTGAGGAGAAGATCATCACCCTCACGCTCAATCGCGGCGAAATCCCCACCTTCTTTCTTGAAAATATCGTAAGCTAAAGCAATGCGAGCGTAGTCACTGCGTCTGAGTTTTTCCATAAATTTGTCTTCCTCCAGCGCAAAAAATCCTGCGTTCAAAGTGCCACCCTCCGTGTGTACCTCTTCAAACTTCATACCATCGTGCACTTCCTTTATGCGGAAATACGAAACCAAATTAAACAAATCAATTTCCTTTTGCACAAATTCGAGCAAGAACTGATTGCGTGCTTTTTTGGCGAGAGCCAGCTTGAGATCATGCAAATCCTTGTCCAAAGCGTACTCCACTTGGCGCAAATCCTGCGTTTTCGCATAAATATTCTCAGCAATTTCCTTCGCCACGATAAAACGGTGACGCATTTCATTCGGTATGATGTCATTTTTGCCAAAATCCAGCATAACCTCCGCCGGTACACTTCCGAGGTCAAGCATCATTTCCAGAGTTTTTTCTCTATCCCAACCCATAAATTTGCCCTTGAGAGCCGTCTTGAGATTATGAAAATCATAACGCACCCAGAGAATCTCGAGCACCCACACCAAATTAAAATGCACGATTTTAGTCAAAAGTTTTTTCGTTTCAGCCAACTCACTGTTGATTACGAGCTGGAAGTCCTCAGTTTTTTTCGCCTCACCCAGACTGCCCCCAAAGTCAAAGTCACTGAAAATACGATAAGCATCGTCGGCATCTTTGGCACTGAGCATGCGCTCCACATCACCAGGGGAGAGGAGTTTGGTCTCGAGCGCACGAATGCGCCCCACCGCGTAGTTGAAAGCCGAGTTATCCATTAAGCAAAGAGTTCTTTAGAAATAATAAGTTCGAGCTGACCACGATAAGTGTGCATCACAAGATTTTCAAAAGTCGCATCTACCTCCGCACCTTGCGCCTTGGCAATGAATCCTCCTTTGAATTTACCGCTTGTGTTTGCCAGTTTTAGATTAGCGAAATCTTTCAAAGCATTCTTGGTTTCTTTTTCCCGACCAGTTGCCGGAGTGATTTCCGCCTCCGTAAATTCCGCAGAAATTTCCTTGAGCAAACCGTGCAAAAGTTTTTCATAATCTGCGTTATCGATTTTTTCGAGCCGAGTTTGAGTTTCTTTCAGAGCCTGCTCGATGATCGCACGTTTCTGTTTCAAATTTTCGGTACGGGCATTCATCTTCGCTTGCAAAAGCGCTTGGGCAGCCATTTCAGCTTTGATTTCTTCTGTGCGTTTCGCTAATTCCTTTTCTTGTTTTGCGAGGTCTTGCTCATTTTTTTCTGCAATTTTTTTCACCTCATTGTCCTCTGCAATTTTAAGTTCTTCTGCGTGCATTTCCGCATCTTTCACGATTTTTTCGAGAATATCGGCGAGTGCCATATTTTATAAATTATTTTCTAAATTTTTTGTGGGCAAGTTTTGGTGCATTACCACCTCGACCTGATGAAGGGGGACAAGCCCCCTGAATGTTTATGCTTTGATACCGAAGATCATC
>CAZJIT010000036.1:6063-6483 GCA_964546155.1 uncultured Candidatus Peribacteria bacterium | reverse complement strand
GGGGAATCAATGAAACTACTCTGCCCGAGGTTATAAAAGCTGGCGCAAATATTTTTGTGGTTGGTTCGGCGATTGTTCGCAATGAAAATCCGGTAAGCGTGGCGTCTAATCTCAAGTCCAAGATGAGCTAGGGAAGGGATTATTTTTAATAATCTTTAATATCGCACAATGTATCTTGTGCGAAGTTTAAGTATGGCTTAAAACAGAACCTGGGTCAGATCTAGGTTTTATTAATAAATAAAAAAAATAAATTTATTTTCCATAAAAATATCCTCTATTTTCATGTGCACAACTTTCGGAAAAAATCAGCGTTTTTATGGATATTTTATATCGACATGTTTATTTTTTTTTGCATTAGGTTGATAAATGGCTTAACTAAGCCAAAAACTTCAAAACTTTCGTTTTAAGGCGTTTTTCTTA
>CAZJIT010000036.1:0-6053 GCA_964546155.1 uncultured Candidatus Peribacteria bacterium | reverse complement strand
TGCGTAAGCGCCGGCCGCCAAACCAATCCAAAGACCGATTCCTACAAATGTCATTTCGAAGCGGATTTGGTAAAGCATAAAAAGAGGTCCCGCTAAAATCATGCCTGATGCAATTTTGTTAAATAAATCTTCTTTTAGTGGTAATGTGAATTTTACCTCGAGTTTTGGTAAAAGCCAGTTGAGCACTAATAACAGAGAACCAGCGATTGTCAAGTATCCTACGCCTGCCCAAGCATTAGATGATACTGATTGTCCAAAGAAGCTTACGCTAATCCAAGGAAGGAATGTGGATACGAAGGCCACCAATCCGGCAAGGATTAAGTGTTGTTTGGTCGTTGGCTCTTTTTTGAGCTCTGCGATGATGTTTTTTTTCATCATTTTGGGATTAGGGATTTAATTTTTGGAAATTGGCACGAAACCAATCTCCACGGTGTTTGTAGTTTTGAAATAGTCCAAAACTAGCGCACGCCGGACTTAATAAAATTATATCATTTTGTTTTGAATTGTCGAGTGCTGTTTTCCAAATTTCTTCCAATTTTGGATTTTTTCCAAGGTTGATGATTTTTGTTTCAGGATTTATGATTGCAGATATTTTGTCAGCCTCATCTCCGAATAAAATTGCACATTTTACTTTTTGGCTTATGGAATTTGTCATTTCCGAAAATTCAGACCCTTTTGATGAGCCTCCTGCGAGCCAAATTACAGACTTATCCGGACAACTTTCGAGTGCAGCAATGGCGGTTTCGGGTGTGGTAGAAAAACTGTCATTAATAAATTTAACCCCCTGCCACTCCCCGATTTCCTCTAGTCTATGCGGCAAACCATGGAACTCCCCCACCACTTTGCGCTGATTTTTTTCTGTTACATTAAAATACCTAGCAACCGCCAAGGCACCTGCAATATTTTCCAAATTGTGCTTTCCTTTCAGGCTAATTTTGGCTTCTGGTAGCCATTTATTTACGCAATCCGAAGAAAAAGGAATCTTCTCTCCCCCACCCCAAATCGCCATTTTGGAAGTGTTTGGATATTTTTCATTATAAAAACAGATGTCACTTGAGTCTTGGTTCATTATCATTTTTGCCTTTGCCATGACGTACTCATTTTCCGAGGAATGCATGTCTAGATGCTCAGAAGTGGTCATGAGCATGACGGCAACATGGGGCGAGTAATCCAAATCCATAGTTTGAAAACTGGACAGCTCGAGCACCACAAAATCGTCAGGTTTAATTTTGTCCAAAAAATCAAGCGGACAGGTTCCGATATTCCCGCCGAGATGAACGGTTTTGCCGTCTGCCTTGAGTAACTCCGAAATCAAGGTGCTGGTCGTGCCTTTGCCTTTTGTTCCGGTTACCCCCACTGTGTTTTTGGTTGGGCAGTTTGCGAAAAATAAATTTATCGCAGTGGAAATCTGACGTGCGGAAGCCAGCTCAGGGCGTGTTGGCAAAATCGACGGTGAACGATAAATCAAATCAAATTCATCTAAATTTTTAAATTTACCAACACGGGATTTGATACCTTCGGGTAAATTTTCGGGAGAATTTTTCTCGTCCCAAATCGTGATGTCGGCTTCTCCATGCGCCAATAAATATTTCAAAATACTCTGACCTTCCACGCCGTAACCGAGAATGGCAATTTTTTTTGACATGGCTTCATGATAGCATTTGTGCTAAACTGCCCGCAATGAAAAAAATAGGTATCGATGCTCGTTTTTATTCGTCTAATTTTACAGGAATTGGGCGATACACTGCTGAGTTAATTCAGCATCTTGCTGAGCTGGACCAAGAAAATCAATATGTGATTTTTCTTAATGATCCGCAGTATAATTATTTCAAAGTTCCGAATGAGAGGTTTAAAAAAGTGCGAGTAAATGCTCGTCACTACTCGTTGTCCGAGCAGACCAAATTCTTGCGGGCAATTCAGAAAGAAAAATTAGATTTGATGCATTTTACTCATTTCAATGCGCCACTTTTTTACACTGGCAAAACTGTGGTTACGATTCACGATCTCATTCTTGAGTTTTTTCCGGGTAAGAAAATGACCAGCTTGTTTTATCGCTGGGGGTACAAGGCGACGATCAAACGAGCGGTGAATCACGCTGATCATATTTTTACAGTGAGTGAACATACCGCCAAGGATTTGCAAGAAATCATGGGAACCGATCGAAATAAAATTACCGTTACACACAATGGATTGGGTGGTGAATTTCACCCTACAACTGACGAAAATTTGATGAAAAGGGTCAGTGAGGAGTACAAACTCGACAGGCCATTTTTGCTTTACACGGGGGTTTGGCGAACGCACAAAAATTTGGTTAGATTGATTGAGGCTTTTGCTAAACTCAGAAATGAAATGGGTGATGATGTCTTATTGGTTTTGACCGGCAAGCCTGATCCGATTTACGATGAAGTTCCCGCAACTATCGAAAAATTAGGCTTGGCTAAGTACGTGCGTAGAGTGGGATTGGTTTCCGAGGAGGATTTGATAGCCCTTTACGGCATGGCAAATGCTTATGTTTTTCCGAGCATGTACGAGGGGTTCGGTATGCCACCTCTCGAGGCAATGGCGTGTGGCACTCCGGTAGTTACGAGCAATACCAGTTCAATGCCGGAAGTTTGTGGAGAGAGTGCGCTTTATTTTGATCCGTATGATGTTGACGAAATGGCAAACCAAATTCACGAAGTTTTGCACAATAAAAAATTGCGTGAAAAATTAGTGGAGGGTGGATTGGAAAGGATTAAACAGTTTAGCTGGGACGAGTGCACTAAAAAAACTTTGCAGGCGTACAGGCGAATTCTTAATGAAAAATAATGAATTTTCAAAGAATATCTGACATTGTGCCAAAAGTTCTTGCCAAGAAAAACATGGCAAATATTTCCAAAAAAGAGCAATGTAAACATGTTTTTATGGAAATTTTGGAGGAGGTTTTCGGGAATGAATTTGCCGGAAAAGTTACGGTGGCTGATTTTCAAAATAAAGTTATCACGCTGAACACAAAAGATAACATAACGGCACAAAAAATTCAGCTCAGTTCGGCAATTTTACTTGAAAAAATGGAGAAAATGGGGTTTGCTAATGTAGAAAGGATTTATTCTAGGTCTGAAAATATTAACTCATGACATCAAAAGCGGAAAAAAATAGCTATCTTCGAAAATTGTATGATTACTTTTTTTCGAAATACAAATATCGTGGAGTTTGCACGGTGCGCAGTTTGAATTGGGTTGTGGAAACTCGAGATAGAATTTTAAATAAAAAGAAAAATGTTGAGGATTTATTGCCGGAAGATTTGCGCAGTAAATATGACGTAGATTTTTTGAAGGAGGTTTTTTTGATCTGTACCGAAACCGAATTTGATAAAACTACCATGTATCTGAAAGATGAAAAAATTTTTGATTTGGATAGGTCTGATTTATTTAAGAATGAGCGATATGTTTCATTGTTGGCGGAGGGGTACAATCGCATGCAAACGAGTATTGATCCGGCGCATGGTTGGTCGCATGTGCGTCGTGTTTTGCGTTTTGCAAATATTATTTGGGAAAGTTTGCCGGAAGATGAAAAACCCGACTGGGGAATTTTGCTTATTGCGATAGTTTGGCACGATGTGGCACGTGTGGATCGTCTTGGTCCGGCAGATGATTATTGGCCGTGGCTCAAAAAAATTCCTTTGGGGCAGGATTTTAGTATCATTATTACAGCGCTATTCGATGCTCCTCGAAGTGCAAATATGCTTGGCAAGGCTTGCAAAAGACACAATATTCCTACTAAAATTCGTAAAATTCTTACTCATGCTATCGGCAAGACAACCAACTTTGAGGTTCGTAAAGGCAAAAAAAGCTACCTGCGTAAAAATCTTATTTTGTCCGATATCGTGCACGATGCAGATATTTTAGATTTGATTACAATCGGGCGTACGGAGGATATTTTTCAAAAAGCAAAAGACACTGAATTTATCGACGAGAAATTTTATGATAGATTTTTGGCGGCCTTTTTCTTTTTTGGCATCGGAGTTATCCAAAAAAGATTTCTCATTAAAAAATCCAAGGATTTGTATTGTTGCATAGCTGGATTTACGGATTATTACACTTCGCTTTTTTATCCCGACTTGCGAGAGAAATTTAAAAATGTGATCAAGCCTAAAGATTAATTTTCCCGTTTTTGATTTTGATAATTTGCGAAAAATCAAGCGGTGGTTTTGTGGTTGTGGACAGTATTGTCTGATAATTTTCTATGAGTTCGGCGATATGTTTTTGGTGTTTTTCGTCCAGCTCGGACAAAATATCGTCCAGTAGCAAAATCGGTTTTTTGTTATTTTGGCTTATCATTCCTGCCTCAGCGGCTTTGAGGCTAATGATGGCGGTGCGCTGCTCACCTCTCGAGCCATACGTGCGTAGATTTTTCTCCTTAAAATGCAACTCCCAATCATCACGATGTGGGCCGATAGATGTACGCCCTTTTTTTCTATCTTCATTTCTGCACCCCCTCAGGCTGTTCCTGAAATCAGCCTCATTTTTATTTTTTTCATGATAATTATACTGAATTTCCAAATCGTATTTTTTGAGATATAAATTCATTTCTTTCCCCAATTCAGCTCTTTTTTCCCAAATGGTACTTCCGTTTTTTGCAATTTTTTCCTCCCAAAAATCCAGTTCATCGGGTGAAGAATTATTTATCAACAAAATATTTCTTTGGCGAATTGTTTTTTTGTATTCATTTATCACCAAGGCAAAACTTGGATTTATGCGCACGCACAATGAATCAAGAAATTTACGTCTGAGATTCGGTTCACCAGTAAGCAAAAGTAAATCATCAGGCGCAAAAATCACCACGGGAAAATTTTTTATAAAATCCAGCGTTTTTGATTTTTTGCCATTTATTTCCAGTTTTCGTTTTTGGCTGTCATCACTCCATGCCGCCACAAATAAATCCTCATCAGTTTCGGCTTCTATGCGCGTGGTGTTATTTTTTTCCCTTATCAGCTCCGCTAAATTAACACCACGAAATGATTTTAAAATTCCGAAAAAAGCGATAGCTTCGATTAAATTTGTCTTGCCGGAAGCATTCTCGCCAAGAATCACATTCAAGCCTTCCTGAAACTCAACGTCAATTTTTTTGTAATTGCGAAAATTATTTAATTTGATTCGCCTGAGCATGAAGTTTTTTTATGATCTCGAAATAAAGTGGGTCTTTTAGGAGTTTTTCCGCTTCGGAAATTGTTACAATTTTTGAATTTTGGGGCTCGTCGAGATTGTCTGGATCATATTTTATTTCTTGATTCAGTGGTAATTCCGCCAAGAAAAAATGCACTTCCTGACCCCAAAAACCCCTTTCTGACTGTAATTTTTTCGGCCATTCGTAAGTGTGAATCACCTCCGCTTCAGTTAATTTTTCTAATTTTAAACCAAGCTCCTCTTGAATTTCACGCTTGGCGGCTTCAGCATGCGTTTCGCCTTTTTCCACACCACCCTGCGGTAGTTGCCATGGGTGATTGGGTCTATTTTTTTCAGCTAGCAAAAACCTGTCATCTTTGGTATAAAGAAAGACCCCGCTACAAGCACGAATTGGAAGTTTGGATTTGTTCATGCGTTGATTTTACCGCTAAAATATGCTAAAATAAAGAGAATTTAGAAAAATGTCACAACCTAAAAAATATCAAGAACGGAAAAATATTCATGAGAAATTAAAAGCTCATGCTCGGCAGGTTGAAAATGCCCATCGGGTTCAAAAAAATAAATTATTGAAAGATATGGATTTGGTTTATTTTGCGCCCGTTTCGGCCGGAATTGTTTTTTTGGTTTTATTGGTTATTTTTGGGATTTTTATTTTTGCGAAAATATTTTCCGGCATGTCATGCGATGTTGAAATCAATCCTGATGACAACCCACCAATCAGCTCGATTGAGGATTTTAGCTCTGAATCCGGAATTTTGGTCATAAATACCAACGAGGAATTGCAAAAAATTGTTCGCTCGGGAGTGATTGATAATTGTATAAATTTGGATTTAACAATAAAAATAGCGGAAACATCAAAAAATAATTTTTTTGATTTTAAGCCGAGAG
>CAZJIT010000035.1:0-6565 GCA_964546155.1 uncultured Candidatus Peribacteria bacterium | reverse complement strand
AGAAAAATCGCCCAGCCGAAGCCGAGCGATTTTATTTCCCAATACAAATTTCTAGAAGTAAATGTCACAAATGACAGCTACTAGAGGCAAACCAACCATTATCACTATGACAAAAATCGCTCCGGACAATTCTGATCTTTCATACTCCTTGCTGTAATAATCCATTTGTTTCCCCTTTTCTTTTGACTTGAGAAATAAACCTTAACTTTTATTTCCAGTTTAAGGTTTTTTTAACAAAATGCAAATGGCGGAGGGGACGAGATTTGAACTCGCGAAGCCCTTGCGGACTTACACGCTTTCCAAGCGTGCGCACTAGACCACTATGCGACCCCTCCGTATTATTTTAATTTTCCGATTTGTGAATTGATGACCATATCTGCAAGGTGGCCTAGCGCGCTGTGCGCCAGTTTTTAGATGAACTGAAGGCTCTACCACTATGCGACCCCTCCACGGTTAGACAGGGGGCATTCGTCCCCTACGAGGCTAAAGCCTCTACCCCGCGCTCCGTGTTCGCATTCGTGATACATGCTCCCGAATGCTCGCGTCGCGGGTCGCGCTTACGCGCTTCAAGATTATTTTAATTTTCCGATTTGTAAACTAAAAAAGACGCCCTGATTATAGACGCCTTTTGATATTTTTCAAAACTATTTTGCTTTCTTGATGCGAGGAGCCTTCATGAGTGTGCGCATACCAGCCGCAGAAACACGGATTTTGATTTTTTGACCGGTTACTGGATCGATGAATGTTTTGTTTTGGAGGTTTGGCTCAAAACGACGCTTGGTCGCACGCATAGAGTGACTGCGATTGTTACCCGCTTTTGGAGCTTTACCTGTGATTGGACAAACTTTAGACATAATTTAAAATTCTTAGCAATTAGCCCCCGGATTTTAACGTGATTGTACTTGTAATGCAAGTCTTTTTTTCGTAAACTGGCAGCATGGAAATAATTTTGATTGTTATTGCGTTGGTGGTGAGCCTGTCGGTGCACGAGTTTGCCCACGCTTACACCGCTGTGAAATACGGTGATCCGACCCCGAAATACGCCGGTCGCCTCACTCTCAACCCACTCGCACACCTTGATCCGGTGGGCACGCTGATGATTTTTGTGGCACACTTCGGCTGGGGGAAGCCCGTCCCAGTGAACCAAAACAACCTGCGTGATCCACGCTGGCACATGCTCTTCGTGGCGATCGCCGGTCCTATTTCCAATTTTATTTTGGCGCTGATTTCGGCTTTCCTGATGAAAATGTTTTGGCAAACTCCGGTGCTGTTCAGCTTTTTTCAGGTGATGACTCAGCTCAATGTGATTTTGATGGTTTTCAATCTCCTCCCGATTCCTCCACTCGACGGTTCGAAGGTGTTGCTCGCACTTTTTCCTCCTCGCAATCCCCAAGATTTGTACAATTATTTGCATTACGGGCCGTTTGTTCTCCTCGGGATTATCCTGTTAAGCAACTTCTCAAGCCAAAATATCCTCTGGAAAATCATGGGTCCGCTCGTGGACATCATCTATGGATTCGTACTTTTCCAATCCTAACCCACAAGATGTAGGGGGTTATTTTTACCCAACTTAAACCAAAAAATATTTCAGGCATTCAGTCAAATGCTTTTCTTTGCCATCTCCTGAAAAATTCTTAAAATAAAATGATAGAGAGCGGGAAAATCCCGTCATAAAATTAGCTCGAGGGTGCCCGTCAGGGTTGCTTCGAAAACTTCCTCTTCGTATCTTTTACGGGAATTCAATATTTGGGCAGACCGTGGTCTGCACGTGCGATATCCCACCTGTCTTATGCGGGGAACTCAGTAAAAGAGGTAATTGCAACGACACGCTGGAGCTTAAATCATTTGTTTGATAGGGAACATTCGTTCCCTACGCCGACATCATCGTGGGCTACAAATCCACTTTGATTTTTGTGTTAAAAAAAAGGCGAGCCGTTGTGACTCGCCATGAGATTACCAACCGGTTAGGTTGTAAATCCAATCGATCCATCGCCGAATCAAGCCCGTCTCAACTCCTTCTTGGCTTTTTCCAAATCGGAATATTTCTTCTTCAACTCCTGTACTCTCCCACTGCCAACTTTTACACTCTCGAATGCTGGATGGTTATACATGGTCATCGTCAATTCACCATAAACTACTCGCTTCCACCAACATTTTATTCTCTCACATAAGATTTCCCAACGAAAAACTTTTTCTGTGAGAGGAATACTGTTCCATTTTTCCGCCAGATTGTCCAACTCTTCCTCAATCTGCCTCTCTTGTTCTGTCATTTTATTCCTCCGAATTTAGAATGAGTTAATATTCCAAGGTCATCTTGATCTGAGTTTGCTCGCCCTTGAGCGCTAGATCGATAGTCAAATTCTTGTTTTCCTTGGTTGCATTGATCTGGACACCGGAACTCTCGCCGAGCGTGTAACCACCCGCCACGAGCACCCCACGATAAAAATCACGCACACTGGAGAGTGAATCACCCGCCAAAAGTGTGAGTGCAGAGGAAGTCTGCCCCTTGGAAATCGTAGTCACAGAATCCACCACCTCGCTCTCCGGATAAATCACAATCACGCTGTCCCACCCCTGCGGTAAATCAGCGTTTTGGATAACCTGATCTTCTTTTTTGTCGCCGTTGATATTGAATGAAACCTCACCGCTTTCCGGATCAAAATTCACCCCCAAATCCTGCTCCTCGAGGGAGCTACCGAGGAATTCAAGAAAATCACACCCGCCCATGCCAAACACGAGCGCAAGCGCCAAAGTAATGTGCAATATTTTTTTCATAATATTTTCTAAATTTTACTGCGATTATTTTACCCCTTCTCGGTTGATTAGCCAAGCAAAGAAAATACATCTCGATAGGTAATCACCACGAGCAAAACCAAAAGTAATAAAAATCCCAAAGCGTGAATCATCGCCTCCACGGACTGATTGAGTGGACGACCGATGACCGCCTCGACTGCCAAGAAAAAGAATCGACCACCGTCGAGAGCGGGGAGTGGCATGAGGTTGATCACCCCAATCGAAAGCGAAATCAACGCCGCAAAACGAACCAAATCGATCACACTGCCCATCTGCACGAGCTGATAAGTCATTTGCCCGATTTTCACCGGTCCGCCGACATTTTCTTGGAGCTCTTGCTTGACGATCAGATTCTCGAAAAATTCCACCGTAAACCGCACCGTCGCCCAAGAAAGCCTGAGTGTGTCCTGCGCTGCCACCACCGGCGCTTGATAAAACGGATAACGCACCTCGTGCGACTCATAACCCTCCGCTACCATCAGACCGGATTTGCCCTCGTTATCGAGCTGAACCGCAATCTCCAACTCCTCCTCCCCACGCAAAATTCCGTAAATAATTTCGGCATTTTTATTCTCCTCGAGAATGCTGCGCAAATCATCACCTTCATTTACTTTTTCGCTATTCACAGCCAAAATCACGTCCTCCGCTTGCAAGCCCGCCTGCTCTGCGAGAGAATTTTCACCGACTCCGGTAACCACCAAACTGCGTGTGAGCAAACCCTCCTCGACCGCCTGCTCGTACTCCGCCGGAAGCAAAATCGGGTGCATGCCGACCGAGTAGCCAACCGTGAGCAAACCCCACGCCAAAACAAAATTCATGAAAACACCCGCCAAAACGATGATCATCTTCTGCCAGATTTTCTTGGAACCAAAAGCTTTTTGATCCTTGCGGGAAATCGCCGGATCGTCCTCGCCGTACATGCGCACAAAACCCCCGAACGGCACCCAATTCAGCGAGTAAATAATCCCGTTTTTTTTCTTCAGGACTTTTGCGCGTGGTGGAATCCCAATCCCAAATTCCTCGACTTTGACCCCGAATTTCAGAGCTGTGAAAAAATGCCCACATTCGTGCACCAAAACAATCACTGAAAAAATCAGCACTGCGATCAAAATTGCAAAAATGGTTTCCAGCAAATTAAATAGTTAGAATGTCTTTTTCCTTGTTCTTGAAAATTTCCTCGACACGCTTATTCATCGCATCTACCTGCTCCTGAAGTTTGTTGGTCTGCCCTTTGAGCTCGTCCTCCGGTAGCTCCTCAGCCTTGAGCTCATCGATCATGTGCTGACGTGCCTGACGAATTGAAATCTTGGCGTCCTCAGCGAGTTGCTTGGCGGTTTTGACGAGAGCAAGACGACGCTCCTCAGTCGGTTGTGGTAAATTAATGCGCACGCAAACACCGTCGTTACTTGGATTGACACCGAGATTCGCCTCCATGATCGCCTTCTCGATCGCCGGCAAAGCTGTCTTATCCCACGGCTGAATCTGAATAGTTTTTGGGTCTGGAATAGTGATCGTCGCTACGGCTTTCATCGGCTGGAGAGTTCCGTAAGATTCGACTTTGATCCCCTCGACCATGCCTGCATTGGCACGACCAGCTTGAAGTTTAACGTATTCACCCTCGAGATGCTTGACCGCACTCTCCGCTCCGGTTTGGAAATTTGCAAAATTACTCATAAGTTTTTTTAAAATAACGAAAATATTTTAGAGTGGTTTTTTCGTTTACGCAAGCTTAGCCGATTCGGCTACCGACCTGCCCACCTTTGGCGAGTTTCTTCGTCCGACGCAAACAAAACTGATAAATCTGAATTGGAATTTTCTTCTTCATGCAAAGCTCAACCGCACTCCTGTCCATCACTTTGAGATCCTTTTCGAGATAATCGGCGTAACTCAGCACCGGAATGTGCTGAGCGTTTTTGGATTTCAGCGGATCAGCGGTGTAAACCCCGTCCACCTTGGTCGCCTTCCAGATCTCATCACAACCCAAATCCACTGCCATCATCGCCGCTCCGGTATCGGTCGAGTACCCCGATTGACCAGTTCCTCCTGCGAGAAAAACCAGCTTGCCAGCGTCCATCGCTTCCTGAGCTTTTTTGCGAGAGTAGGGAGTCGCCACTTCATCGGACACTTTTACTTTCGAAAAAACCTCCGCCTGCATGCCCTCGTGTTCAGCCGTAGATTTCAGACAGTTCGCATTGAAAACCGTCGCCAGCATACCGAGAAAATCACTCTCGATCCGAGGAAGTGGCATGTCGGTGTGATCACGATACCGCCAAATATTTCCACCGCCGACGACCACCGCCACCTCGTGTCCCTCCGCCTGCAAAACCTTGAGCATGCCGATGACACGTTTAAGATTACCGGTACGCCACGGCTTCTTGAGGTCGCCGAGAGCTTCACCGGATATTTTGTAGAGAATTTTCATCGAGAAAATTATACTGATTTTTGGATTTTGCGCACACAAAAAACCTAGACAAAATCCATAAATCTCAGGCTAGTTATTGAACAAAAACATGCAAACGTCGCCGTCTTGCATCACATATTCTTTCCCTTCCACTCGCATTTTGCCTTTTTCTTTCACGCCGGCCCAACCTCCGCACGCCACAAAGTCCTCCCAACCTGTCGTTTCACTCCTGATAAATCCCTTCTCGAAATCGGTGTGAATCACACCCGCTGCCTGAGGAGCTGTCGCTCCGGCTCGCACCGTCCACGCACGCACTTCCTTGACCCCTGCTGTGAAAAAACTCTGCAAACCGAGAAGTTTGTACGCCTTGCGTGCCAAAACTCCCAATCCCGCTTCTTGGATTCCGTAGCTGTCGAGCATTTCTTGGGCGTCAGCTTCGTCCAGTCCGACTAGCTCACTTTCTAATTTTGCGCTCAAAACCACCACCTCGTCCGCACTCACCCCGAGCACCTCGGCACATTTTTCCGGAGAATATTCACTGATTTTATTTTCGTCCACATTCGCAATGTACAAAATTTTCTTGGCGGTCAAAAGATGTAATTCCTTGAGCCAATTTTCCTCGTCTTCATTTTTCAATTCCAAATCCACGACCATTTTTTCGGCTTCGAGCCACTCCTGCACCTTCTGAAAAAACTCCGCCACAATGATTTTTTTCTTGTCGCCGGATTTTTTCTCGGCCTCGGCTTTCTGCGCACGTTTGCTCACCGTTTCCAGATCCGCCAAGATCAGCTCAGTTTCAATCGTTTCTTTGTCGTTTTTAGGGTTGATCTTGCCCTCCACGTGGTGGATTTCGTCATTCTCAAAAAAACGCACCACCTCCACGAGCGCATCGGCCTCTCGCACATGACTGAGAAATTTATTGCCCATGCCCTCACCCTTACTCGCTCCCCGCACCAACCCCGCAATGTCCACAAACTCGACCACCGCCGGCAAAATTCGCTCCGGCTTCACCACTCCCGCCAATTTTTGCAGTCTTTCATCAGCCACCTCCACCACTCCCACGTTTGGCTCAATCGTACAAAAAGGATAATTCGCCGCCTGCGCAGAAACACTTTTGGTCAAGGCGTTAAAAAGCGTGGATTTACCCACATTTGGCAGACCGAGGATTCCGGTACGAAGTTTTGACATGATGCAAAATAAAAAAGCGTGCCTAGATTAGCACGCCAAATAGCAATAATCAACTCCTCAGCTCCTCTTCCAAAATTTTTTCAATTTCCATTCTTTCCTTTTCGGCTAATTTTTCCTTCACTCTTTCTTGAATTATTTTTAGTTCTGCCTTGGAAAAAGTATCATTTTAAAGCTCCTCATCGC
>CAZJIT010000034.1:5046-6602 GCA_964546155.1 uncultured Candidatus Peribacteria bacterium | reverse complement strand
ATAATAAAAAATTAAGAAAAATGGGATAATATTCTCAATTTCTGTTCGAATTTCTTGTATATTAACCTTATCTATTTTATTCAGTAAATTTTTAATACGAGGGCCAATGATATCCTCTATTTTTTTAAAATATTTTTCTATTCTGTTAGGATCTAGATCATTGTGTTCATAGCAATAGTCCTTGAACATTGTTCCCTTGGGCCCAGTTTCTTTGATATATCCATTAAGAATATTTAAATCAAACAGTTTCCCGTTTGTCGTAAAGTGGGACAATAGTGTTCTTGATATATAGTGTTGATCTTTTACAATATTTTTATTCATTTGTTTTAATATAGCTCTTATAAATTCAACTGCCAATACTCCTCCATATCCATAGTGTCTAGCTAATCCGAACAAACCAAAAACACGCCAACCCCAGATTGGTTTGGCTTAAAAATGTTTCGTTATTCTCATTTGGCTAAGGAAATGAGAATGAGGTGCCGATAGTTTCTCATTTGGAGCGGGTAACGGGAATCGAACCCGTGTCTCCTCCATGGCAAGGAGATGTAATAGCCACTATACGATACCCGCTCGTTACTGCCATAGATTAACAAGCCAAGAAGCAAAATGCAAGATTTTTTTATTTGCCTTAAAGTGCAAATTCAGTAAAATTCAAATATGAAAGTTTTTCGCAAACAAGATCTGGTTTTCGCTAAGAAATGCACCCGTGCAGATTTTCTCTTCAAGGAAAATCCTCTCGTGGGTCTGCACGGTATCCGTGGTGCTTTTAATGATGAAGCCCTGCACTGGTTCGCCAACAAAACTCTCGGCATTCAGGAAAGCGAATATCGAATCAAAGAACTGATCGAGTCCGAGGAGGTAATTCGCAACACTGCCGAAGGAGAAACCGACCTGGGAATTTTCGCCCTCGCAAACTCGGGTGGTGGAGGCGTGCTCTCTGCGGTGGAGGCCATGGGCAAATACAATTACGAAGTTTTGGCGCTTTTTACCATGCCGGTAAACATGCAAATGCTCGTCCTGCCAAACAAAAACGCTGAAGATTTGGAAAAAATCACCGCCCACCCTATCGCCATGAATATGTGCTTAAACACGCTGGAAAACAAATTCCCAAATCTAAAACTCAACCCCGGAACTGATAAACTCGACACTGCCCTCTCCGCCAAAATGCTCGCCGAAGGAGAAATTGATGAAAATTCCGCAGTCCTCGCCTCTCGTCGTGCAGCAGAAATTTATGGACTTAAAATAATCGCAGAAAATATCCATGATGATCCAAACAACGCCACTGTTTTTGTTTTGATTAAAAAAGGATTAAAAGCCTAATTGACAAAAACTCGCACAAAATATAAAAAGTAATATTGCCCCTCCTAAAGAGGACAGCATAAATTTAAGCACAAAATCCCCTGCATATTTGTAGGGGTTTTTGATTATTCCGGCAAAACTTCCGGTGCGTGGATTTTAATTTTGTGTTCGTATAGTCTGTAATACTCGTAACGCAAAAGAAAATAGTTAATCAGAGCTGAAGTGGCATCAGCAATCGGATAAGCTATGAAAATACC
>CAZJIT010000034.1:0-5036 GCA_964546155.1 uncultured Candidatus Peribacteria bacterium | reverse complement strand
ACAAGGTTTTCCATAAAGAAAAACTTTTATCGAACCATCAAATCCAAATATCATTGGCAATATAATAATAAGAGGTACAAGCACCACAAATTGTCGCAAAAGAGATACAAAGAAGGCTTTACGAGCATTACCCATAGACTGATAAATACCACCAGCAATTTCCTGGAATCCAATTAGCGGGATAGCCAAGAAGGCAATACGAATAACATATACCGTTAGGTTGATTAATTCGGTATCATCAGTAAAAATCTGAACGAGATGTTCTGTAAAAATAAATAATAGAGCAAACATTATCAAACAATATATGCTCACTTTTTTAATGGAATCAGTTATTGATTCTATGGCACGCTTATAATGTTTTGCACCGTAATTATAACCAAAGATTGGCTGGAGACCTTGAACAAAGCCAAAGATTGGCATAAAAGAAAGCATGATAATCTTGCTCAAAATACCGTAAGAAGCAACTGCCAACTCTGCCATTCCCCCACCATAAAAAACCAGGGAATTATTGATAATTATAGCCGTAATACTACCTGCGGACTGTCTAGCAAGAGAGCTAGACCCCACAAAAGAAATTTCTTTGATAATATTTGATCGTGGGATTAGATCTGTAGGAGAAATTATAATCACACTCTTTTTCTTGAAGAAAAAACGTAAAGCAAAACAGGCTCCAATAGCCTGTCCTATAATGGTTGCGAAAGCTGCTCCTTTGACTCCCCAATCAAATCCAAAAATAAAAATCGGATCAAGGACCAGATTTGTCAAGGCTGAACCAAGCATGATAAACATCGCATATTTAGCATTGCCCTCTGAGCGAATAACCGCACCGCTAGAAGCAGAGATGGTAAGAAAAACAGAACCCAATAAAATAATCTGCGCATAGTCATAAGCATATGGGAAAATATCTTCCGTAGCTCCAAATAAATACAAAAGCGGAGCAAGAAAAACCAACCCCAAAACAGTACCCAGAAAAGCAACTATAAGATTGAAGGAGAAAAAGTTACCCAAAGTGCGACTAGCTTTTTTGTGCTTTTTCTCTCCTAAAGCACGAGAAATAATCGAAGCCGAACCCATACCTATCATCTGTGTAAATCCCATAAAAAGAATTTGAATTGGCATTACAATCATAAGACCAGCAATACCAACTGAACCAACAGACTGACCAATAAAAATCGTATCAACAACATTATAGAGGCTAATTACAAGTAAGCCTATAATAGATGGTAATGATTGCTTCCAAATCAGTTTACTAATTTTTTCTGTACCAAGATGTTTAACTTTTTGATTCATAATGAAAGAACTATACTCTTTTTACATAAAAAATGTAAACTAAAAAATTGGCAGGGCTACGGGGAATCGAACCCCGATTGCTGGAATGAGAATCCAGTGTCCTAACCATTAGACGATAGCCCCACAGGTTAGACGAGTGCGATATTAGACAAAAAAATATAAAATGTCAATTCTCTTTCGCAAAAAAATCTGCTAAACTCTGAACATGGCTATCAAAAAAAGTAATATAACTCCGGAAAACCGCCCGATCACGCCAGAAGTGAAGGATAGTGATTTGGTTTTTGAGAATAAACTGCGCCCGACCTCGCTCACAGAGTACATCGGGCAAGGCGAAGTGAAAAAAAATCTCGAGATTTTTATGGAAGCGGCCAAACAGCGCAAAGAAGCTCTGGAGCACATTTTGCTCTATGGTCCTCCGGGTCTGGGTAAGACCACGCTTTCTTACATCATTGCCAAGGAAATGGGCACAAATATCCGCCTGACTTCAGGTCCGCTTTTGGATAAGGCAGGAGATTTGGCTTCGATTCTCACGAATCTCAAAGAAGGCGAGGTGCTTTTCATTGACGAAATTCATCGGCTCAAAACCAATATCGAGGAGGTGCTTTACACGGCACTTGAGGATTTTGCGTTGGATATCATTCTCGGAAAAGGTCCGTCCGCTCGCACTGTTCGCCTCGAGATTCCAAATTTCACGCTAATCGGTGCAACCACCAAGGCGAGTCTGCTCTCCGCTCCCCTACGTGACCGTTTCGGCTCGATTTTGAAATTAAATTTTTATACAAATGAGGAATTAGGACAGATCATCACTCGCAGTGCCAAAATTCTTGGTACGCCGATAGACCAAGAATCCGTCGAGGTCATTGCTAAAAGAGCACGTCGCACTCCACGTATTGCCAATCGCCTCCTCCGCCGTGTTCGTGATTACGCTCAAGTAAAACACGAAGGACGCATTACAAAACACATCGCAGAAATCGCACTCGAGGCTTTTGGAGTGGACGAGCTCGGACTAGATCAAACCGACCGTGAACTCCTCCAAACCTTGATCCAAAAATTCGCTGGAGGACCAGTCGGACTCAAAACTCTCGCCGCCGCCACTAACGAAGACGAAGGTACAATCGAAGACGTGTACGAACCATATTTAATTCAGCTTGGATTTCTCGAACGCACAGCCCGAGGACGCATGGCAACCCTCCGTGCCGCCGAACATCTCGGACTCGCCCTCTCCTCCGACTCAGACCAAAAAAACTTATTCGAATAAAAAACCCGCCTCTTTCGAGACGGGCTTATTTTTTGTTTTATTCTTTCGGATTGATCATCAGCTCGATGCGATTTTTTTCAGTGAGAGAGTCTATCCCCCAGCTGGAAATAATCTTCTCAGAAATACCGTAAAGATATTCTCCAAGACGCAAAACTCGCTCGATATCACGCTCGCTTCCGTAGTAATAACCACCCAATTCCTCAAAAGTAGTTTCCGAGAAATGGCTGATTTTACCAAGCAATTTGAAACCGTCCTTCACATTTACCTTGTAAACATACGCCCCCTGAAAAGTCGTTTCACCATAAGTCCAATCCTCCGTATTTTTATCATTTTTCAATTCTTCAGGAATTTCCGCCACTTTCACCGGCACGACCATCAGCTCACGTTCCTTGTCAAAAAGTAGAGCGTGGTGATCAGAATTAATCGGAGTCGAAGTGCCACGATCTCCGATAATTTCCTTGTGCAATTCTTTTGGATTATTGACATCGCTCACATCAAACATCGCAATTTTGACCCCCTGATACCAAACCCAACCCGCCTCCTCGACCACCTCCTCCTCCGGCGTATCCAGACCAACACCGATGAGATGATTCTCGTCTAGCGGGTGCAGATAATCACTCACCCCCGGAATTTTCAATTCACCGAGAACTTTTGGATTTTTTGCATCACTGAGGTCAAGTACAAACAACGGATCGATTTGTTTGAAAGTTACCAAGTAAGCTTTTTTACCCATAAATCTCGCAGAATAAATTTTCTCTCCACGAGCCAAATCATTCAGCTTACCCACAACTTCCATTTCCTCGTCCAAGATGAAAACATTGTTGCTCATACCCTCTCGCCAGTTCGCCTGAGTGGTCGTCGCTACACGCAAATTTCCGTCGTACTCGTCCATCGAAAACTGATTGAGCAAAGTCCCCTCGACCTCACCCTTGGCAACGTATTCCAATTCGTCCCCGAGAGAAAATTTGTAAATCACAGTCTTTGGCGAATACCCACGATACCAATTGTAAGTATTTTCGGCTACGTAGAGATTTTCCCGAGAAGCATAAATCGTACTTCCCCCGCCCATGATCACCTGCTTCTCGACAGATTTATTTGTATCATTCGTCGGAATCGCAAAAACCAAAAGATAACTCTGTGGATCGGCATACGGTGGATAATAAATATCATCACACGCACACGCAATCTGAGTTGAATTGCTCTCGGCAGAATCACGATAGTGCGGTAAAAATTCGTTCACGTCCAAATCCTCCTGCGCATCTTCCTCAGCAGAATCAAGCAAATAACCTCTCTCATAATCGTAATAAGGTCGATAATAATATCTGTTCAAATTTGTAACCAAATAAAGCATATCCTCCACCTTGCGAGATGAATTCATGTAACCCTCAACCACCACCTCACGCTCGACGGTGAGATTATTTTTGTTGTGCACATTCATCATATAAACCTTCGTCAAACCACCGTGGTACCAAGCCGACTTCGTATCCTGCGCCTCAATTTCCCAAGAATAAGACCGCCCGATAATCGTCGCCACATCATCACTGAGATACATTTCATTCGGCTGAAAAGTTTCGTCCTTGAAAGTAATCGAACTCAACTCCCGCAAATTATTCGGATCCTGAGCGTCCACGATACGCACTGAGTTACCCTTCACGAGATAAATATAATCCCCGTCCGTCTTCACAATATCCGCCTCGTCCACACCCTCGACCTGCACATTTGTCTCCGAATAATCTCCCGCATCATCACTGCTACTTTCCGATTTTGCCATATCCAAACCTTGATCCATATCCGCTGCCTCCTCTATCGCTCCCGTAGCGTAACGATAATTATAATTTTCATTCTCCAAATTTTTGACCACGTAATTTTTGGCATCTTCACAAGACGAAAATTTACGCAAATCAGTATCCACTTCCTCCTCAGCCCCAGCTTTTTTGTGCTGAGAAATATTTTCATAAGTGTTGGAAACAGCGTCCTGCTGTCCGGTCTTGATTCGCCAAATCATCTCCGCTGCCTGCGCACGAGTAATCTCCAAACCAAAATTATTTATCTCCGCAGGAATCGCACTCGCCTCCTCCAAAGCCAACACGTGTGGTGCAAACCACTCACTGCCAATCGAACGATAAGTGTACAAATCAAAAAAATTCGCAAGCATCTTGGCCGCCTCCGCAAAATTAATCAGATTCCCCGGACGAAATCTGCGATCGTCATAACCATTCGCAATCTCACGCTCCTGTGCCGCACAAACATACGGCGCAAACCACTCGCTTTTCACGTCTTCAAAACAATCGCCACCACTCACCTGAGCCTCGTCCGCCAAAAACAGCATCTTCAAAAACTCCGCACGATTCACTTTTGCGTCCGGATTAAATTTGCCGTTACCGTAACCCTTCACCACACCCTGCTCCGCCAAATATTCAATCGCCGTGTAGTTTGCGTGTGAACTCGAAACATCACTAAAAGTCTGCGCATGAGCAGGAAAAATAAA
>CAZJIT010000033.1:1441-6761 GCA_964546155.1 uncultured Candidatus Peribacteria bacterium | reverse complement strand
GTTAATTAATTTTAATGACGAGAGTTTAATACAAAATAAAAAGACTTGCAAATTTTTTAAAAAGTATTATAATACAACATGTAAGCATTATGTCAATGTTCTTTAAAAACTTTACAAAGGGGGAAAATATGAAAGGCGCAAAAACGAATGTACTGATTCAGGATCTCGACCAAAGAGGTTTTGAATATCTGGGATACCGCAAGGCACAGAAAATCATTGCGGATTTCATGAGGCAAAACGATTCATTTTTCATGCAAGTCGAGGAGATCAGGTTCACTTTTCAGCTTGTGGGAGAGGTTTCACAGGAGCTTGCGTCAGAAAATAATTCTGACACTTATTTTGCGGTGGACAGTGACGGCAAGGTTAAAAATTTGAGAGATCCATTCAGAAATCTCAAGCTTGCGCTCACGGTGGATATTTTTTATCACGACAGTGATGAAGAATTCTTTAGTAAAGACGATCTCAAGGTTGATGTCGAGTACGCACTAGGTTACATGTTTGGCATCATCGAGGCGAAGATTTTTTCTCGCCTTCATTGACGTAATGACCGTCAGTTTTTATTCAATTAAAGACTGGCGGTTTTCTTTTTGCTCGTGTATATATAAGTACATGAATTTTCAAAAACTCCAAAAATTTCTCGCAGAAAAAGGTCAGGCAGGCTTTCGTTACAAACAATGTGCGCAGGCTATTTTCGATCCGAACATAAAAAGCTGGGAAGATGTCACGGTTCTTTCCAAGGATTTGCGCAACCAGATTTCAGCTGGGATTTCTTTTTCTGAGATTCAGGATTTTAATTTACAGGAGTCAGAGGACGGCAGCGCCAAGGTTTTGTTGGATTTCGCAGGGGATAAGGTCGAGAGCGTGCTCATGCCGGCGACTGGTGGTGAGCGCTACGTCATTTGCCTTTCGAGTCAGGTGGGCTGTGCGATGAACTGCTCTTTTTGTGCGACGGGTGGTTTGGGTTTCAAGCGCAATCTCACAGCAGGGGAGTTTGTCGAGCAATTTTTATTTTGGCAGAGATGGCTGCATGCGAATCACCCCGAAAAGCGTCTTTCCGGTGCGGTGGTCATGGGTATGGGTGAGCCTTTTGCGAATTATGAAAACATCGCCGACGGACTCAAATTTCTCGCAGATTACAGCGGGATCAACGCTAAGCATTTTTCAATTTCCACGGTGGGGATCGTCGAGGGTATCCGCAAAATGTCCACAGATTCCAGACTTCAGGGGGTGAATCTGGCTTTCAGTTTGCATAGTGCGGATCAGGCGATACGAGAGCGGATTATCCCGACCGCTGAGCAAAACCAGCTTACAGATATCATGAGCGCCTTGCGGGATTTTCAAAAGCAAACCGGCAAGAAGATTTTTATCGAATATCTCATGCTCAAGGGCGTGAACGACTCTGTGAATATGGCGCAAAAACTGGGTGATCTGCTCAAAGATCCCAAGAATTTTCACGTAAATCTGATCCTCTATAATCCGGCTCGGGGAGGTTATCAGCGTTCCGAGCATGCGAATGCCTTAGCTTTTCGGGACACTCTGCGCAGGCGAGGTTTTGACTGTACTCGCAGACACAGCTGGGGAGAGGATATTCAGGGTGCTTGCGGACAACTCGCCGGTAATGTATAAAAGAATCATGAGCCAAAAAACCCAAATTATTCTCGCATCTACCTCCAAGGCCAAGCAAAAAATTTTTCGTGATGCCAAGATTATTTTTCGGTCAATGGATCCAAAATACGACGAACCAGAGCCAAATAACGAAAAACCTGAAAAATATTCCATGCAAATGGCTCTCGAAAAAGCTCTCAACATCAAGCAAAAAATTGGTAAAGTTGATACTCTGATTATTGCGCTGGACAACATCGGCGTTCTTAAGAAAAAAATCCTCAACAAGCCTAAAGATGAGTTTGACGCTAAGCGAATGCTCAGAGAAATGAGCGGACAGACGATGACAGTGATGACCGGTGTGGCGATGATTGATGCACTTTCCGGCAAGGAAGTGACTGATGTCGTAAAAACCGAGGTTATTTTTCGTGAGATTTCTCTCGATGAGATCGACGCCTACGTGGCGAGCGGCGAGCCGATGGGTGCGGCGGGTTCGATTCGTGTCGAGGGCAAGGGTGCGATGTTTATCAAAGAAATGAAAGGGGATTATCTCAGCGTGGTCGGTGCACCTCTTTACAGAATTTCCGAAATAGCCAGAAACGAATTTGCGACCAATCTCGTCCTCCAAAAATAAAAAGGACTGCCGATTTAACGACAGCCCATGCGCTTTTTGTTTATTTGCACGAGGTATTTCCCCAAAATTCACGGAAAATTTGAGCATCTTCTTCGGAATAGAAAATAATATCCCTCTCTCGCAAATCAAATTCAATTCCCATTGATTCACAAAAATCACGAATTATTTTTGATTTTCCTCCCGTGAGCTCGCCCGTATCCTCACGATATTTTTTCATTTTTTCATCATTCTCCCTTCCAAAAAATCTGACACTTCGTAGGCTTCTTCTTCTGAATTAAAATGCACTTGCGCATCTTTCCCGTCAGAAAACGGCCTAAAACGAATATTCTTTTTTTTGCAATATTTTGCGATAATTTTCAATTCGCTAGCTTTTACATCGAGCACATTTTTCATGGTGTTTCCCCTTTCCAAAATTTTCCGATAATTCAAAATACAAAAAACGATTTTTTATTTTACGCCTTTCCTGTTATAAGTCAAATTTATTTCTCCTCGCTTTCTTGCTTTTCCTCGGGTTTGTTTTCTTCCGGTTTTTTCTTGGGCGGGAGTTGCTTTTCTTCCGGAATGAATTTGCGGACAGCCTCTTCTACACGCTCCTCCCACTTTTCGTCCTTGAAAACCTTGAGCTTGAGCTCCTTGTTTTCTTTGGTTTCGGGATTGTATTCGTAGGCACGCATTTTGGTCGCCAGTTTCTTGAAGAAAATATTGCCCTGAGCGTCCACCGTAGAATAAATCACAATGCGTTTTTTGCCTTCACCCGGCATGACAAAAACATGTTCATTTGTGTCTTTTGGTATGTCGTATTTCTCGAAATCCTCACGAGTAACGTGTTCCACATCGGCATTGATCGACTTCAAAACAGCCTCGTATTCGTCTTTATTTTTTTCATTACGCCACGGGATTTCCGGCTTCGCCCAAGGATTTTGCGCTTTGGCGGCAGACTGGGCTGCCTTGATCATCACATCTTTGCCCGCTTCACTCCAGCGGTTGATTTTATCCTCGACCACGGAGCGTTTTTGGGCGTATCTATCTCGTGAAGATTTGATTACCTTGGCGGTTTTTTCAGCATCACGTGGCATCTCGATCGGCGGATAAGTGCGTGCCGAAAAAGTTGGAGTTGGCATATTATCCACCAATAACCTCAAATAAACATGACCAACCGGCAGAGTCGTGAGATCCGCCGGCAAAAGCACATCTTCCCCGCCAAACTGCTCCGACAAATAATCCGCATCATCAAAACCAACCTGAAAAGAAACAATCGAACCCACATTACCAAAAACGGCATCACGTACCTCATCTGGCATCTGCGCAATAAACTGATTCGCCATGGTGAGGTTGAGTTTGTATTTACGAGCCTCAGAGAGGATAGTTGCAAAAGAATCTGTCGCAAAATTTTGGAACTCATCAACGTACAAATAAAAATCCACACGATCATCTGCAGGGATATTTGCACGGGACATCGCGTCCAGCTGAAACTTAGTAATCATCATTGAACCAAGCAAAGACGAATTATCCTCACCGATTTTACCCTTCGACAAATTACAAATAAAAATCTTCTTATGATCCATCGCATAGCGAATATCAATCGAGGATTTCGGCTGACCGAGGATATTGCGAATGAGTGGCGAAGAAAGGAACTGACCGACTTTATTCTGAATAGGGGAAACAGCCTCAGTGCGTTGGCGATCTTGCCACACGTTGAACTCAGTTTCCCAAAACGACTTCACCATCGGGTCCTTGATGTGCTCCATCACCTTCGCACGATACGCCGGATCCACGAGAATACGCATGATTCCGAGCATCGTCGCATCAGGATACCAAAGAAGAGAGAGAATTGTATTACGCAAAATATGCTCCAAGCGAGGACCCCACGAATCCGCAAACATTTTCTTGAAAATACCGATCAATCCAGAGGCAACCACGGTGTGCAAAGACGGATCAGAAGTTTCTAGCATGTTAAACGCCACTGGATTATCCGCATCAGACGGATCAAAAAGAATCACGTCATTGATACGATGACTTGGAATGTATTCCAAAATAGTTTCCGCCAAATCACCATGCGGATCAACCACCGCCACACCCTTTCCGGCATTGATATCCGACAGAATCATATTTTCGAGCAGGGTGGATTTACCCATACCCGTCTTACCAATGATATAAACATGACGTCTGCGATCTTTGATCTTCAGTCCAAATTCGTCCTCACGTCCACGGAAATTTGTCTTACCGATTGAAGTAAACTCTCCGTTTGTATTTTGGCGATTCGGTAATTCAGCCGGAGCTTCGAGTTTTTTGTTGGTTACCCACCAGATGCTCGGAGTTTTGACCGATTCATTTGGCAAATGCCAAATCGTCGCAAGCTCCTCCACATTCACAGTGTAACTGTCCGAGAGGCGTCTTTGCGCATAACTGCGAATCGCATTTTGTCCGTAACGCCAGCGCTTGATCGCAAAACCATTGATCGATGGCAAATTAAAACTCGTGAAAGAAGTCGCAATTTCCTTGACTCTCATTTGCGCAGACGCAGCCTGCCCATCACTTGGAATATAACCCAAACGAATTTGCACCTCGTAAGCATTTTTCGATAATTTGCGAGTCGGCAAATCCCAATATTTCAAATTAGTGGTTGATTCTGTCACGTCAGGCTCACGACCTGCCTCACCTTGTGATTCCTTTTTTAGCATGAAGGCTCTAGAGATTGCCTTAAGTACTAAAATCACCGGCCAAATGGCAGCGTGATAAGTGAAAGTCTGATGTTTCATATAAAAATCATGAAACCAGAGCTGTAAATTGTCCGGCCAAACGAAATACCCCTGACGATAAATCCCAAAAAGTCTCCAGCCGTATTTTTGCCACGTGGTCGGATTAGGTTGAGTTACGATTTGCACCCACGCCTGATCAGTCCCCGCATCTAGCTTGCTGATGCTGGCAGTAATCCCTCCGATAGGATCGATCGCTTCACTCTTGAGCTTATCCTCGAAGTCCGCATAACGACGAATCGGAAACAAGCCATGCCAAAACATGTCCAGCTCCGCCACCGCAGTTCCGATAGCATGTTTATTTTCATTGATGTCGTCCAGAGTAGCT
>CAZJIT010000033.1:0-1431 GCA_964546155.1 uncultured Candidatus Peribacteria bacterium | reverse complement strand
CCCCCCCCCTACCGACAGCCGGATTCCTACCACAGCTCTCCTCCCGAGTAGCTTGCGCATAATCCGTCGCTTCCGAAATCTCGATATCCGGATATTGTGAATAAAGCTGCCCCTCTACGAATTTATGCAGATTCTTCGGAGTACGGACAAAAAACCGAATCGAATTATGAATATTTGCGATTTCCAGTGAAAATCTAGTCTGCTCCTCGCCCATGAGCCAGCCCCAGAAGCCAATTTTCTTGTGTGCACCGTGCAGCGTGTTAAATAGTTGCTCAGCCAAAAGAGGTCCTTTTTCGTTATTCTTCGACACCCTGATCTGAATCAAAACATTTTCTTCCTCTGCTCTTTTTTTCTTGCGATTATGGCTGGCGATAGGGGATAAGATCAGCTTAAATAAACTGAAAACTAAAAAAGGTCCGAAAAATATCAGGATAAAAGCACCGAGTGCGTACGAAATTATAAGAATCAGCTCTTCAGACATTTTTGTTTTTATACTATAATATAATTTTACCTTTTTTTTACCCAAAAATCAAGTTTTTCCTCATTGTATTGCGATTTTTTACTTTTGGGTTTAAAATAAATCCATGAAGGATAAACCTCTAAATATCGGAGTCGATTTGCGTCCTCTGCTGGGCGGAAAAGTCAGCGGTGTAGAAAATTACGTCAAACATGTCTTGACCGCACTTTTGGATTTGGATCAGCGCAATCACTACTTTTTTTGGGTGAATGCGCATTCCGATTTTACATTTCCTAGCTACTTGAAACGCAAAAACACGACCTGTTTCCAGACGCATTACCCCAACAAATTTCTAAATCTCAGTCTTTCACTTCTTGGTTTTCCCAAGGTGAACAAATTTTTTCCTGAAAAAATCGACGTTTTTTGGGCGCCGGATCCTCGCCCTGTGGCTCTGAGCAAGGGGGTGAAGCTGGTCAGCACTTTTCATGATTTGTCCCCTGAGCTGTGCAGAGAATGTTTTAATCTCAAGACACGCATGTGGCACAAGCTCGTTAATTTCCGCAAACTAGCTCAAAAAAGCGAAAGAATTATTGCTGTTTCGGGGGCGACTCGTAGGGACATTATGAAGCACTACAATATTTCAGGTAACAAAATCGAAATTATTTATGAGGCACCGGCAGGTGACCTCAAGCCAGCTTCCAAAGCGGAGATTTCTCGTGTCTGCAAAAAATACAAAATCACCCAGCCGTACATTTTCACCCTTTCGACTCTCGAGCCACGCAAAAATCTCGAACGCCTGATTTTGGCTTACAGTGTCGCAAAATCAATCCTAAAATTTCCGCATCAGCTCGTGGTGGCCGGCGTGAGTAACGAAAAAATATTTGCCGAGATGCCGAATTTGCGAAACGAAGGCGTGATTTTTACCGGATTTATTCCCGAGAAGGACAAGGCGGGGCTTTACACCGGCGCTGATT
>CAZJIT010000032.1:4912-6976 GCA_964546155.1 uncultured Candidatus Peribacteria bacterium | reverse complement strand
TCCCAAATGGCTTCACGTTGCCATTCGTGTGGTTTTCCATTTGTAAAATTGCGGATAATCCCGTCGGCATCTTCGGTAATCAGAGTTTCGATTTGGTCGCGAATATTTTCATGGAAAAGAATCTTGCGGCGGCGAGAATAAATAATTTCACGGTGCTTATTGAGGACGTCATCGTACTCGACGAGGTGCTTACGAATGTCAAAATGATGTCCCTCAACGCGCTTCTGTGCTTGCTCGATTGAGCGAGAAAGCATGCCCGATTCGATCGCCTCATTATCCGGAACTTTGAGCATATTCATGATGTTCTTCATGCGATCTCCACCAAAAATGCGTATCAGAGAGTCCTCCATAGAAACGAAAAATTGGCTTACACCAGCGTCTCCTTGGCGACCGGCACGACCACGAAGTTGATTGTCGATACGACGAGATTCGTGGCGTTCACTACCGAGAATAAACAGACCGCCGAGATCCAAAACGCCCTCACCGAGCTTGATATCCGTACCACGACCCGCCATGTTGGTGGCGATGGTCACAGCGCCTTTTTGTCCGGCCTGAGCCACGATTTCGGCTTCGTGCTGATGATGTTTGGCATTGAGGACATTGTGAGCGATGCCCATTTGGCTAAATAATTTGTGCAATAATTCGGATTGATCCACCGACACTGTACCAACCAAAACCGGCTGTCCGAGTTCGTTTAGCTCGCGGACTTTCTTGGCTATTGCTTGGAATTTGGCGGACTGATTTTTGTAAATCACATCGGCAAGATCCTTACGCGCAATCGGCTTGTTGGTCGGAATAACCACTACCTCGAGATTGTAAATCTTATAAAACTCCTCTGCCTCGGTGATCGCTGTACCGGTCATACCCGCGAGCTTATTGAACAAACGGAAATAATTTTGGAAAGTAACGGTGGCAAGAGTTTTGGATTCGCGTTTTATTTCTACACCTTCTTTCGCCTCAATCGCCTGGTGTAAGCCATCGGAATAACGACGACCCGGCATAAGACGCCCAGTAAATTCGTCCACAATCAACACTTCTCCGTCTTTGACTACATAGTCTTTATCACGCTGGAAAACTGCCTGTGCCTTGAGGGCTTGTTCTAGATGATGTACCTCTGCAAAACCACCCTCTTCATAAATATTCTCTACACCTAGAATCTTCTCGAGCTTGTGAATACCGATCTCAGTCAGAGTGGCTGCACGAGCTTTTTCATCAATTTCATAGTCAGTCCCCTTCTGGAGCTGAGGAACAATGCCAGCGTATTTGTGATAGCGATCATCACTGCGCTCTGCCGGTGCAGAAATAATAAGAGGTGTGCGGGCTTCATCAATGAGAATCGAATCAACCTCATCTACAATACAATAATTCAGTTCGCGTTGAACGATAGCTTTTGGATCTGTTGCCATGTTGTCACGGAGATAATCGAACCCGAATTCATTATTGGTTCCATAGACGATATCGCAAGCATAAGCCCTTTGGCGTTCTTCAGTGGACATGTTATTAACAATCACGCCCACGGTCAGACCGAGATAGCGATAAAGTCCACCGATCCATTCGGCATCACGTTGGGATAGATATTCATTAACGGTTACCACCCATGCGCCTTTACCTGACAATGCATTGAGATAAGTCGGTGCGGCAGCTACGAGAGTTTTACCTTCACCGGTTTTCATCTCGGCGATCTTGCCATCGTGAAGTACGATCCCACCTACGAGCTGGCAATCATAATGCACCATGTTCCAAGTATCTTTATTACCACGTACCTCCCAGGATTGATTACAAAGTCTACGAGCGGCATTCTTGACCACGGCAAAAGCTTCTACGAGCAAATCGTCTTCCGTTTCACCATTTTGGATTCGTTCTTGAAATTCCTTAGTCTTGGCTTTGAGCTGATCTTCGCTTAGAGCTTGGTATTGCTCTTCTTGGGCATTTATTTTCTCTATAATTTTTTGGATTCTCTTAATTTCCTTTTCATTCGGATCACCGAGAACTTTCTGAATTAATTTAGTTAACATTTGTTTATTTAGTATTTATCTGATTACAAAAAATCGCAGAAATTATAGC
>CAZJIT010000032.1:2117-4902 GCA_964546155.1 uncultured Candidatus Peribacteria bacterium | reverse complement strand
GCGTAAAAACCAACTAAAAGTTTGAAATTTATTTGCTTTTATGATAGAAAGTTTTTGTACTTCTAACCTGGAAAAATGAAAAAAATCGCAGTTTATTTTAGCGCCAAAGGTGCAATGGATTATCCTTTTACGAAGGATTATTATTTTTGGAATTATGGGGAATTGAGCAAGAAAATCGAGGAATTGGGTGGAGATTTTTATGTTGTGCGAGGTGATGATACTTACCTTGGTGATGGAAAATTTAGTCAGAGTTGGAAATTTGTGGATGGGAAACTAGAAGAAAGTGGTGAGGTAGTAGTAGATGCGATTTATGATAAGGGGACTGATCCGGAGCATTTTTTGGTCCTGGAGGAGGATTTTCCGGTTTTGAATCCGAAGTATATCAATGATGTTTGTACGGATAAGTATAGGACTTATGAGCTGTTTGAGGAGTTTTGCCCGAAGACTATTTTGGTAAATAATGAGGAGGAATTGGAAAAAGCTCTGGCTGAGATTCCGAGTGAGAAGAAGGTAATCAAGCCCATTGATGATGAGGAAGGGAATGGGGTATTTATTGGAAGTGAGGAATATATCCTGAATGAATGTCCGCACGAATTTCCATTGCTTGCGCAAGAATTTTTGGATTCTAGTGCAGGGATTCCGGGGATGATGACGGGTGTACATGATTTTCGTATCGCATTGCTCAATGGTGAGGTGATTTTTACATTTTATCGGACTCCACCTGAGGGTGATCTACGGGCGAATGTGGCTCGTGGAGGTAAACTGACCATTGTTGAGCCTGAGGATATTCCAGCTGAGTTTATGGAGATTGCGAAAAAGATAGATGCGCATTTTGCAAATTATCCAAAAAGATTCTTTGGAGTTGATGTGGCTTTGACACCGAATGGTCCGAAGATTATTGAGCTGAATTCTCGTTTGGGATTATTGCCTTTGCCCGGGCATCATTTTGAGAATCTAATCGCTGGGATAGCTAAGGTGCTTTTGGGAGATTAATCCTCTACTTCTACATAATCAATCAGAACCTCGGTCATCTTTACAATTTGGTCTAGGTTGATGGACTCACGGGTGGTATGCGGGTTCATTTGCCCAATACCGACTAGAAGAGTATTGATGCCTTTTGCGTTGAGGATACTTGCATCGGATACACCCAAACTATCCTCGGTGCGGAAACTGAGACGCTTAGATTTGATGATCTTTTTGTATTTATCCAAGAATGGAGAATTGGGATCTATCGCATAGCCGGAGCGTACTTTTTCGTATTCTAAATCTACTTTGGTAAGGGGAAATTTCTTTTCAGCATGTTCGATTCTGTTTTGGATTTTGGTAATGTATTTGGCGCAATTTTCATCTCGGAAACTACGAATCTCCCCGGTCATCTCTACCTTATCCGGGACAATATTGATGGCTGTACCACCTTGGACAGTTCCGATATTGAGAATGGTGTAGCGATCTACCTTGCCAATGGAAAAAGTCTGTAGAAAATCGGTCATTACTTTGATGGCTGAGAGAGATTGCTCGATATTGCGGATATGCCCAGACACACCATGGAAAGTCAGCTTGAAGGTGTATTTGGTTGGAGCTTGAGTAATAACATAGCCAACCGGTTTGGCGAGATCGGGTAGAATTGCTTCCTTGGATTTGGTCTTCTTGAAATCAAAATTCGCAGCACCTACACCTGAAATCTCCTCCTGTGTAGTGAAGAGAATTTCTAGAGGGCGATGTGGGATTTTGTGCTTCTGGAGTAGAAAAACCGTATGCAAAATCGCTCCTACACCAGCCAGGCTATCTGCGCTCAGGACAGTATTCCCATCCGATGTGAAACGCCCTTTATGAAAAATCGGCTTCTTATTGGTAGCTGGTGGAACAGAGTCTGTATGAGTACAAAGCATAATCGGCTCGCCTTCCCCAGGTATTTTGAAAAAAAGATTTTTCACTCTATCAGTCTGAGTGCGAGATGAAATATTATTTTTCTTCAGAAATTTTTTAATCCAGCCCACGATATGTTCTTCATGCCCGGTTTCATTATCTATAGAAAAAAGCGTCGATAAGTCCTTTTTTAGATTTTCTATTTCGGTTTTGTTGAGATGAAAATTCATGATTATGACACAATTTTTACTTTTGGGATTCTAACATTTTTACTTTGACTTGCATACCCATTTTTTTTCGTGGTAATTTTTTAGGTGTATTAAAAAATAATTCAAAACCATGACCCAAGGCACCCCAAAAGAAACCAAATTTATTTTTGTAATGGGGGGTGTATGTAGTGGTTTAGGGAAAGGTATTGCTTCAGCTTCGGTTGGAGCGCTGCTCAAGGCTTCGGGGTTGAAGGTTTTTGTACAGAAGCTTGATCCGTATCTGAATGTTGATCCGGGGACGATGAGTCCTTTTCAGCATGGTGAGGTGTTTGTAACTGATGATGGGGCGGAGACGGATTTGGATTTGGGGCATTATGAGAGATTTATTGATGTACCACTAAGCAAGGCTTCTACGCTAACGACTGGGCGTGTGTATACAAGTGTGATTGAGCGTGAGCGCAAGGGTGGCTATGCCGGGAAGACTATTCAGATTGTGCCTCACATTACGAATGAGATTAAGGATAATATTTATAAAGCGGCAGAAGAAAGTGGTGCAGATGTGGTTTTGGTGGAGATTGGTGGAACGGTTGGTGATATAGAAGGGCAGCCTTATCTTGAGGCGATTAGACAAATCAGACAGGAGCTTGGTTATCATCGTACAGCTTTTGTTTTGCTTACTTTGCTTCCGTATCTCATGTGTAGTAAAGAAG
>CAZJIT010000032.1:0-2107 GCA_964546155.1 uncultured Candidatus Peribacteria bacterium | reverse complement strand
GTAAAGAAGTAAAAACCAAGCCGACTCAACTTGCCGTGAAAGAATTAAGAAGTATCGGTATTCACCCTGATTTTATTTTGGCGCGTGCGGATCTTCCGCTCAAGAAGGAGCATATGGACAAGATTGCACTCTTCTGTGATGTGAAACCTGAGGCGGTTATTTCTGCTCCGACAGTGATTTCGATCTATAGTGTTCCGCTTAATTTCGCGAAGCAAAATTTGCATTCTCTGATTATTCGTCAGCTTAAGTTGGACAAGGCGAAAAAAGCTAATCTCAAAGAATGGGAAGCGCTTGTACGTCGCATCAAGAAGGCAAAACAAGAAATCAAGATCGGTTTGGCGGGAAAATATAATGGACTGGAAGATGCGTATTTGTCTGTAATAGAAGCCATAAAATCTGCAGCCGGATCTGTGAATCGTAAGGCTGAGATTGTTTGGATTGATACTGAAAAAATCGAGAATAAGGACAAAACTGAGTGGAAAAAAGCGCAGGATTGTGCGGGAATTATTGTGCCGGGAGGGTTTGGGACACGTGGGATCGAGGGGAAGATTGTGATTGCGAAATACTGTCGTGAGAATAAGGTTCCTTATCTTGGACTTTGTCTTGGTAGTCAGATTCTAGCGATTGAATTTGCGCGCAATGTAGCCAAGATTACTGGAGCGACTTCGGAGGAATTTGATCCGAAAGCTGAGCACAAACTTGTGCATTATCTTCCTGGGCAAAATGAAAATGTAGACCTGGGCGGGACTTTGCGTCTGGGCGCGTATCCGTGTGTTCTCAAGAAAAGCACATTGGCATATAAGCTCTATGGTAAGCCAAAAATCTCGGAGCGTCATCGTCATCGCTATGAGTTTAATCAGGATTATGCGGAGCAACTTGAGGCGAAGGGATTGGTGTTTAGTGGGCTTTACGAGAAGCGCAAGTTGGCGGAAATTGTGGAGCTGAAGGATCATCCATTTATGATTGGTTCGCAGTTTCATCCTGAGTTCCAGAGTCGTCCATTTCACCCACATCCGCTGTTTGCGGGTCTGCTCAAGGCAAGTGTGAAATACGAAAAATAATTACTTGGCGATACTGAGAAAGTTTGGCATACTGGGGTTATGCCGAATTCACAAGTTTCATTTAGCGGGAAAATCTGGAAAATCCTAAATCAGGATAAAAATGAAAATGTGATGCAGAGATTGCTCAAGGTGCGTAAGGCTGACGAGGCTTTTTCTAGTGCGCGGATTGATGATTTTGCGGGGGTAGATGGTTTGGAAAATTCCTCAGAATTATTGGAGAAAATCCGCGAAGTGATTAAAGCAAAAAAGCGTATTTTGATTTTTGGGGATTATGATGTTGATGGGATTACTTCCACGACGATTTTGTTTTTGGTATTGCAATTTATCGGGGCGGAGGTGAGTGCGCGACTCCCCCATCGAGTTGATCACGGTTATGGTTTGCGTCGAGAAATTTTTGATCAATGTAAGGAGCACAAAGTTGGATTGCTTATCACGACAGACTGTGGGATTAGTAATAAAATCGAGATTGAATATGGAAATAGTTTGGGGATTGAAACAGTGGTGGTTGATCATCATGTTTGTCCAGCGGAATTGCCCGAGGCTGTTGCGATTGTGGATCCGAAGAAGCATAAAAAAGCGAATTATACGCAGGATTTGGTTGCGGCGGGATTGGCTTATTTGCTTGGAAGGGAATTACTCAAAGATGCAGAAAATACTCCTGAAAAGAAAAATTTATTGGATCAGATTTTGGTTTTGGCGATGTTGGGAACGGTGGCAGATTGTGCACCTATTTTAGGTTTAAATCGGGCGATAGTGCGAGAGGGTATCGAAGTTGCGCACAATAATCCGCACGTATCGATTGAGGCTTTGGCTTTGGTTTCGGGAATTGATTTGAAAAAGTTGAATTCCGAGCAGGTTGGTTTTTGTTTGACTCCTCGCATAAATGCGGCCGGTCGGCTCGATGATCCGCATTTAGCTTTTGATTTACTCCGAGGGAAAACTGTGAATGCGCAGAAAATGGATAATTTGAACAAAAAACGCAAGGAGATGATGAACAAGGCGATTGATGAGGCGGACGAGATTTTGGCGGAGAAGGAGGATTTGCC
>CAZJIT010000031.1:0-6998 GCA_964546155.1 uncultured Candidatus Peribacteria bacterium | reverse complement strand
TTCTCGTGCAGAATCGCTAATCTCGTCTCAAAATCCGGAAATTGCACATCGACCACCATTCCCTGCTCAAAACGCGAAATCAAACGATCCTCAAGCCCATCAAGCTCCTTAGGTGGGCGATCCGCTGTCAGTACAATCTGCTTACCGGCCATATACAGCGCATTAAACGTATGAAAAAATTCTTCTTGAGTACTTTCTTTCTTCGCCAAAAATTGCACATCATCAATGAGCAAAACGTCAGCCTTGCGATACTTATCCTTGAATTTCTCCGCCTTACGCTCCCGAATCATGCGCACAAATTCATTCGTAAACATCTCAGAAGTTTGATAAATCACCACAGCGTTCGGGTTCTTGCGCTCAATCGCATTCCCAATTCCCTGGAGTAGGTGAGTCTTACCCATTCCCACCCCACCATAAATAAACAGCGGATTATAATTCTTCCCTGGCTCATTCGCTACCGCACTCGCAGCCGCATGAGCAAGCCGATTATCCGGTCCAATAATAAAATTCTCCAGAGTATAACGCTGATCCATCTGTACACTCCGGAAATCCCCAATCTTCACCTCAGCTTTTTTCGGTAATTTGCGTTTTTTCGGTGCTTCTTCACCTTTCAAGAATTCAAAATCAATCGCTCGCGTATCTTCCTTAAATTCCAAACTAGGGTCTACGCGATAAGCCACCGTTTTGATCTTCGGATCAATCTTCTGTGCCGAAGCGGTAATCTCCGCATTGAATTTCTGAGAAAGTTGTAACTCCGCCATTGCCGTCGGTACTCCAATCGTAATGCTATCCTCACTCGTTCCGATGATCGCCGTCGCCTTGAACCACGTCAAAAGCTTCGCCCGAGCTACGCTCGCACGCAAATCATTCACTATCTTTTGCCAGAGTTCACGCTTGTCCAATGCAGATTCATTAATAACAAAAGTGCCTGCATTTTACCTGAATCCTACTGCAAATCAAGAGTTTTCCACAATTTTATTTCTCGCGATTTTCTGTACAAATTTCAATCAATTTCTCCTTCTCAACTTCACCCTGTAAACGCAAAAACTCATTTCCATCTTTGTCCAAGAAAATAAAGACCGGCAGATTGCCAACCTCGTATTTTTCAACCATCTCCACGTCTTCATCGCCATCATAGAACTCCGTTTCAAGCCAAGGCAACTCTGCCTCGATTTCCTGCCAACGCGGCTTCATAACCACACACCCAGCGCACCAGCTTGCACCAAATTTGAGTACTTTCATAGTTTTGTGTTTAGGATTTAATCCGCGCCACCTCCCAGTAGCACTACTTTAATTGTCCTCAAAATAATGCGCAAGTCAAGCCAAAACGACCAATTCTCAATATACCAAATGTCCAACCTCACCTCCTCATCAAACGCCAAATCACTACGCCCCGAAACCTGACCCATACCCGTTATTCCCGGCTTGATGCTGAGCACTTTCTTCTGATAAACATTGTATTGCGCAACCTCCTCAGGCAAATGCGCCCGTGGACCCACGAGTGAAAGTTCACCCATGAGCACGTTCCAAAGCTGTGGCAATTCGTCCAAACTAAATCTGCGCAAAAATTTACCCACATTTGTCACTCTCGGGTCATTTTTAATCTTAAGCAAAGGACCTTCACGATGTGATTGTTTAGCTAATTCACCATATCTTTCATTGTGAGAATTATGCCTCATTGTTCTGAATTTCAAGAAATTAACTGGCTCTCCGTATCGCCCCACACGTTTCACTCTCTCGCCATTTGGCAATCTCGAAAAGAGGATCGGACCCTCGCTATCCAGCTTGATAGCGACTGCGATAATCAAAAAAATAGGGCTAAGTAAAATCAGCGCAATTCCGGAAAAAAATAAATCAAATGCTCGTTTTGCGATCCTGCCCCAGCCGTCCAGTGGCGTAATCTTCATTTCAAGAACAGGCACGCTGCCCACCCACGTGGTTTCCACATTTGTCTGCCTCAACATAAAACTACTCGGAATAAAGCGATATCTGAGATGATTTGTGTAGCAAAATTCTCGCAATTCCAAACTTTCCTCGTCACTCAGATTTGCCGTTTGAATAATCTGTGTTGGGCGATATTTTTTCACTATTTCGGCAATATTTTTCACCTGCCCAAGTAGTTTTTTCTGCAAAGATTTCTTTGGCATTTTCTCCGTCCGAATCATTCCCAGCACTTCCACTCCGGTATTTTTCTCAAAAATTTCAATCAGCTCATCTGTCATTTTATTCGCTCCCACAAACACAATTCTAGCTCGTCCAATCCCCAAACCACGCAATTTGTTATTTATGTAATTCAAAATAACCCTCTCCAATCCCAAAAAAACCAAAATTCCTACCAAGGCATAAATCACAATCAATCTAGAAAAAAACTCCTCACGAAGGAAAAACAAAAGCCCCAGAGTCACCCCCAGCCACACAAAAACATTGATAAATAAATTTTTAAGTTCCCTTGAAATTCGGCGATTCTGCTCGAAATCGTATTGTCCCGTCAGGAAAAAAACCAAAATCAAAACCCCGCCACTTGCCAACGCCAAATTGTAAAATTGCTCATAGGGTAAGGGGGTCACATAGTTTTCCACCGGGAAAATCTCCGTCCAATTCAGGCGCAAATTATAAGCGAAAGTCATCGCCAATACGACCAAAACAAAGTCCAGACATACCTTTATTGTTCCGAAAATTAAATCAAATTTTTTCATAACATTGCGATTTTCCCACACGCAGAACAAGCCGTCAAGGCTTAAACTCTGCGATATTTACTTGCCAACTCTGGTAAGCCGGATTCTGTCGAGGATTGCGATCTATCTTGGTCAATGGTTGCCCATTGACTCGTGCGATGAGAAGATATTTGACCCAAAATGGGAATTGTTAGCCAGTATCTTCCACTCATCTTGCAGTCGGAGGGGTTTACCACGCACCGATGTCACCATCGGGCGAATGCGGTAGCCTTGCGACACCCGCAAACTTTTCACCTTTAGCATGAAGCTAGTATAGTCTCTGTGGCACTTTCCATCGGTCACCCGTGTTGCCGTTAGCAACCTCCGTTCCATTTACTGTCCGGACTTTCCTCAGCGCAATGCGCCGTAGCAATCTTTCCAAACTTGGCTCGAGTATTTTAAACCGAAATCACAAAAAAGCAAATCAAAATCCAGTCTGCATGAAAATTACTCCGCAACTCTATCGATAAATAAAATCCCGTCTAGGTGGTCGTATTCGTGCTGAAAAATTCTTGCATTCATTCCCTCCAGCGTGAACACTTGTTCTTTTCCTTTTCCATTTTCAAATTTCACAGTTATTTCTCGAGCTCTAGGTACATCTTTATAAACTTTTGGAATACTTAAACAACCCTCCTCGCCATCGATCATTTCATCACCCATGCTGATGATTTCGGGATTTATGCATTCTAATATCGTGTAATTAATTGGGTGAGATTCTTCGACAGTTGTTTCATCAGTTTCATTTTGCAATTCATCTCGAAGCAGCCTCATCACAAAAATGCGCTCATTAATTCCCACCTGCGGCGCAGCTAGGCCAAGCCCCTCGTACTGGAGCATGGTGTCCTTCATCGCCCGCAAAAATACTTTATCAGCTCCTTTCACAGGTAGAGATTTATTGCGCAGGATTGGATTATCCTCACCGATTTCTATTTTCATAATATTTCGCATGTGTGAATTATTACATTTTAATAATTTCTCGTCAAATAGATACCCCTCTGCCAAATTTCGACAGAGGGGTTAGTGTTTTCTGTGAAAAGGGTGTAAAAGAAAACACCTATTGACTACTTTTTCCTACATTCCGGAGTTTTTGTCAAACCATTTTAACTGTAATTTTTAATCTTTTTTTAACCCACCCTCCAAAAACTCATCAATTTCTCCTGCAAATATTTTTTCAGGATTGCCGGATTCCGTTCCGGTGCGATGATCTTTTACCATTTTGTACGGGTGTAAAACGTAGCTTCTGATCTGACTACTCCACGCAATTTGCTTTTTTTCTCCACGCAATTCTTCTAATTTGCCTGCGTGCTGTTCCTCCATCATCTGCGCCAATCTGCTCCTAAGAACTTCCATTGCTTTTTCTTTGTTTTGGATTTGCGATCTTTCATTTTGGCAGGTGACCACGGTTCCCGTCGGCAAATGCGTAATTCTCACAGCGCTGTCCGTTGTATTTACACCTTGTCCGCCTTTTCCACTGGATCGGTATGTATCCACCCGCAAATCCTTTTCACTTATTTCAACTTCGCTATTTTCCACGACAGGCATTATTTCCACCTGCACAAAGCTCGTTTCCCTAGTTCCTCCTGAATTAAAAGGGCTTCGGCGCACCAGTCTGTGTACGCCATTTTCACTTTTTAGCCAACCATAAACATAATCCCCACTTATTTTTACGGTGGCGGATTTTATTCCCGCCTCCTCACCAGCGCTCTTATCCAATAATTCCGATTTCCAATTTTTCCTCTCACATAATCTTAAATACATTTTCAAAATCATTTCCGCAAAATCCTGCGCATCTGTCCCTCCAGCTCCAGCATGCACCGAAAGTAACACATTATTTTCATCATATTTTCCAGAAAAAAACAGCATCAATTCCGCTTGCTTGAGATTGATTTCAATTTTTTGAATTTCACTCCTTATCTCATTTTCCTCCAAAATTTCCGCTACCTCCTCGATATTTTCAGCATCTTTTCTTAAAACCTCCCAAGTGCTTAATTTATTTTCCAGATTTTTCAAGCTTTGCATGACTTTATTTGCACTTTGCGGATCACTCCAAAAACTCTCAGCCTCACTTTCAGCCCGTAGTTCCTGTATTTTTTTCTTGAGATTATCCGGGTCAAAGACACTCCCACCCACGCTCAATACGCTCTTTTAGTTCCGCTATTTTTTCAGGAAAATTATCCATTTGAGAGGAGTTAGAAGTGCAATAATTTTATCATAAGTCAAAAGACAAAGCTACTCCCAGTGAGAGTAGCTCTAGATTTTGGTCGCTGTACGACTCGGCTTTCGGGTTGTAACCCTAGGCTTTTTTTGAGTCGTACAACGGTTTGGACATGACACACGAAAGGATTTGAACCTTCATCTTTCCTTGCACATTTTACGATTTCCGACCGTAAAACTTAAGTGCCCAGTAGTGTTTTCCCAGTTAAACTACGTGCGTCATGTACTCATTATCATAAAACTTTATTTAAAAAAGTCAAATAAAAAATCCCCCATCATTCAGACAGGGGAATTTGTTTTTTATGCTGCTGAAATATTGAACTCGAGAATCTTATCATTTGTGAGGAGATACATTTTCTGCTCACTGTTATTCACATAAATATCACGTACATCAATATTCATGTCCTCGTAAGTATATTGACTTATATACTCGATCACATTCGGATTGGAAATACTCTTGTAATAACTAACTACACGCTGATTAGCCTGATCGAGCACGTAGAGATTCTTCATTTCCGCAGTTGTGAAAATCTTGCTCGGATCATTGAGAGCCTCGCTTGGAGTGTCTTCTGCAGTGATTGGTTGCATCTCGCCCTTGTAAATTTTGAAAATATTTCCGGCGCTATCGATTACCCAAATACTTCCGTCAATCGCCAAATCTTTGGCCTGTTTGAGATCTGCGTCCACACTGTAAGCGATCGGTGCCTTGTAGCCACTTCTTGTGCGCTCATATTTCCAGATTTGACCGAGGTCACCCTCGCTAGGGTCAAGCACATAAACATATTTCGAATAGGTATCCACAGAAATTCCAGGCTTCCAGCCAGCTTCATCATCAGTTTTAGCGAAATTAAATATTCCATCGCTGTACTCGACTAGCCCGTTATTTTGTGTATAAAACACAAGTCCGGCATATTCCTCAAAATTCGCTCCAGCAACCACATTCACATTTGGATCAATGGTGAGCGGCTCATTTACTTCCGTGAGAACCGTTTCGTACATCGCATTTTGATCAAAAACAATCTTGCGGTCGTCGGTGGTGGTAATCATTCCCACAGCCGAAATTCCACTACGCACATTATTTAAATCGACCGTGGTTACCGCCTCCTTCAATCTCACAATGTCATCAATCGCATCTTTTTCAGTCGCCAATTTATCCAAAAGAACCGCCAAAGCTTCACGATATTCTCCCGGATTAGAATTCAAAAGTTTATTCAAATCCTCCTCGGCACGATTGAGAATAGCGCCAGCCTCCTCGCGTTTCTCGAGCAGACCTAGGCGACCGGCATTATCGATATCCGATTGTATTTGACTGATAGAAGTTTCAAGCAACTGTCTGTCCACCTGAGATTGCTGGCCCATGCCCATGAGCCACACAGACACAATCAAAACAAAAACCACCACCCCGATCACACTCAAAATATTATTTCTTGTGATTCCCTTTTCTTCGACCATTCTGCTCATTTCCTGCAATTTCGCCACAATAGGGGAGATTGGGCTAGTCTTTTCAGTTTGAATTTTTTCCACTTCTTCCATTGGCACATTTTCAATCTCGCTGATTACCAGATTTAGATTTTCAACACCTTCGAGAGTGATAATGTCACGGATTTCAGCAATCGCATCTTCATTTTCCATTGCAAAGATTTTCACCAATTCGCTCTGTGATGCAAAACGCAAAAGTCTTTCCGAACAAAAGACAACCCTATCGTTTTCTTCCAGCACTCCCGATGCGATATTTTGGAAAACCTCCTCCTCATTTTCAGGCACATAAAGCCCCTCTGAAATATTTGAAAAAGTGCCTCCACGCACCAAATACGCCTCAGCATATCCGGTTTGCGACAAGTGCAATTCAGCTCCAGAAAGAACCGCCACAATTGCATTAATGCGAGCCTTTTTTTCTCCTGCTCCAATCACATCATTGACTTCATTATTTACCTCCTTGAGCGCATTTTCGAAATTTTCATAAGCGCCCATTCCATTATCCTCGAAATAATAATCCTTCACCGTATCAAAAATCTTCTTCCCAATTTGTTTTGCACGTGTCATTGAGGCATTCATCACCTCAAGCATTAC
>CAZJIT010000030.1:0-7015 GCA_964546155.1 uncultured Candidatus Peribacteria bacterium | reverse complement strand
TAAATTATGATGATTTTTTATTTAAAAATTGGGAACAGGGAAAAGAAATAAAGACAGTCGAAGACAGGGCTAAAAAACTAGAAGAACAAAAGAATATTGTTGAAGAGTTTAATAAATTAAATAAGGAAGAGAGAAAGCAAAAATACATAGAGGCCAAAAATTATATTTGGTGCAATGAGGCCAAAAGGAAGGGACTGGCTGTAACTGAAAAAACAGAAGCTGATTCTGAAACCCAAGAAAAGTGGGAGAAAGATTTCTCTGCAAAAGATGAAAATCAACAAAAGAAAATCTATGTGGAAACAATGGAGCAAAAAAATAAAGAGGGAGAATATTCTAATTTTCAAGAGCAAACAACCAAAGAATTTGAAATTGCAGAAAATGAGAACACTATCAGTGACGCCAAAAAGCTGATGGAAAAACTTCTTTCGGAAAGTACTCAAAAAAGCCAAATTATGGCCTGTATTGAGGCAGATGAGAAACTCAAGCCGATGCTTTGTGATTTTTTCAGAGGATACTGCAATGCTGTTGCAATAGCTTTTCCAAAAGATGAGAATCGATCAAATATACAAAGAAGTGAAGACGAAATAAAAACCATTTTTCAGGAAGGGCGTGATATGCAAGCGGCTTTTTACGAAATCAGAAAACACATAGAAGAACGTGTAGAACAAATACGCAAAATAGAACAAGGCAAAGAAAAACAAGAAAAAATTGCTCCAGAAAGAGAAAAAGAGAAGGAGGATATCGAAAAAGTAATTAGTGAAAATGAGGAAATTTTAAAACAAGCCAAGCAGAAGTGTCGGAATGGAAAAAATTCCGAAAAACAAGTAAAAAAAGCCAAAGAAAAACTAGAAAAAGCAAAAAATAAATTGAAAAACAAAGAGGATAAATGGAAGGAAGAGGATGACAAAAAATATAAAAATAACCTCAAAGAATGGGAAAATAAAAATGGTGAAGGGAAAATTTATGAAACTTATAAAACTCTTTCTGAAAAGGCTTATCCCAAAAAAGAGAAAAATGGTTTTCCACGACCAACAATTAGATTTTTTACAATAGAAGAGGTTGTAAAAGGCATTAAAGATATGCTCGAGGCTTACAAAAAACACAGAAATGAAAATGTGAGTTACAATGCCGGAGAATTTGTAAATATTTGGGTAATGGGAAGTGAAGATGGAACTATGAGAAAAACCCTCGAAAATAAAATTTTCAATCAGCAGGTAAGCTACTGGAAAGACGAATTGGGAAGTCGCACACCGGCCGCCATTGAAAATATGTTTGAAACAGAATCACCTGAGCTTGGAAACAAAGCCTGCCTTTTTGTGGCGGTGGGACTACTTGCAGGAGAGGCTAATTTTGCTGAGGGCTGGAGGGACCAGCACATCAAAAACATCATAAAAAAATATCCAAAATCTTATCCCCCAAAAGTAGAAGTAAGAGGAGAAATGATTTCTTTCGAAGAGAATCCGTATGGATACATGGATAAAATACTCGGTCAAAGTGGATGGGCAGCTGGACAGGAACGCACTCAGTCCACGAGCCTTGAAGGTCTGTTTAATGCTACACATAAAGCCTTTCTCGCCAAGATCACAACACCGCCACCAGGACAAACTCAAAAAAGTATTTGTGAGGATATAGTGAATTACGGTCATAAACAAATGAACTCCTTCCAGCTCGCAGGCGCATTCAAAGCGGCTCGTGATCACAAGCAAACACCTTTCAAGCCTATCGATGAACTCTTGCAGGTGCAAAAAATACTCAGAAACCAAGGAGATAAAAAATCACCTATTAATCAAGCCTTCACGCACAGTCTTTGTGGTAGTGACCGTGACAAACATCCATTGTTGGATTATTTTGTCACAAATAACAGCGAAAACGATAAAATGCAAAGAGGGTTTGATTTATTGCGAAATGACATAAATCAATACATAAAAGAATGTGCGATTCCTTGTGCTGTAAAACGCCTTTCCAGCAAAGCAGCCTCGATCAGTGATATGCGAAAACTAAGTAGCGCTGAGGGCGGTGCAGCATTTATCATGCTTAAGAAAAGCGCCTTTAATGGTCTAATGTCGGAAATAAATGATTCACCCACCAAAGTTGAAGATGACCGTATTGAGGAATTTCTTAAACTTACAGATGGAGCCGGCAAGCGAGGTAAAATGTGGGATTCGGGAATTAACTGGGAAAGTTGCGGATTGGCTGAGGAAGCTGGGTATTCCGACCTAGCAAGCATGATCCGAGAAAAACGTGCCGAAATCCTATCTAGCGAAAAATACCGACACTTGGCAGGGGAATATGGCGAGGCAGGAGCCTAAAAATAACCAAATTGAAATCAAAAAACCGCCCAAGAAATTGGACGGTTTTTTAAGTTATTTCTATCCTAGAAGATTTGGGTGCTCATCAACTATGAAGTTAAAATAAGCATTCCAACGCTCTACAAAACGAATAAAGTTCACATGCATCGTCCAAAGTTTTTTGTGACGCTCACCCAAAATAAGCATGTACCAAAACTGTAAGAAATTCACAATTGCAATCCAGATCGCCCAAAAGAAGAGTACAAAAATAAGTGGAAAAATCCACAAACCACGAAAAATAAAGAGGCGTGAAATGTTTTCACTGAATTCCGGCTCGTACTTGAGCTGAGATTTTTTGTTCGCCATAGGGGAGAATGAAAAAATAAAAACTACGCTATATTTTGCAGATTTTCTTGTAATTTTGCAAGTTTTTCCTGAGCTTCGGCAAGTTTCGCACGCTCACCATTCACCACGGCTTCAGGTGCATTCTTCACAAAATTATCATTAGAAAGTTTACCCTCAGTCGCCCGAGTATAATTTTGCAAATTCGCAATTTCCTTCTCAAGACGAGCTTTTTCCGCCTCGGTATCTATCGCACCGGCTAGGGGAATGTAGATAGTCACCGAACCAGAAACCGCCGAAACAGCTCCAGTAATTTTTTCTCTAGAATCAGCAATCTCCAACTCCTCAATACGACACATCTTGCGCATAATCTCAGAATTATTTTGCAAAATACTCTGAGCACCTTGCGCATGCATCACCGCCTTGATTTGATTTCCCGCCGGAATATTTGACTCGGCACGCAGATTGCGCACCGTCATTATTACATTTTTCAAGGTTTCAAATTCCTCCTCGGCCTGCTTCTCCTCAAAATCAATTTGCACCTCCGGCCAGTTCGCAAGGATCATTTTTTCCTCACCCAATTCAGCCCAAAGCGCCTCCGTCACAAACGGAACAAAAGGGTGGAGGAGCTTGAGCGCAGTTTTGAGAACGTGCAAAATCACGCCTTCATTTTTCTCAACCTTACTCATCTCGAGATACCAATCCGCAAAATCATGCCACAAAAAATCATAAACCTTCTCACCCGCGGCACTCAAACGATATTCTTGTAAATCATCGGTCACTTGGCGAACAACTTCCTGCAACTTAGCCATAATCCAACTATCCGCGAGATTTTTTATTTCCAGATTTTGGTCAGCTTGCAAATTCTCGACATTCATCAGAGCGAAACGCGCCGTATTCCAAATCTTGTTCACGAAATTACGGAAAGACTGAATTTTTTCTTCGTTCAATTTGGTGTCATTACCAACGCTCGTCCCGATAATCAAACTCAGACGCACTGCATCAGCTCCGTATTTCTCGATCATCTCGAGCGGGTCGATACAAGTTTCAGGGTGCGATTTACTCATCTTCTTGCCGTCCATCGTACGCACCAGGCCATGCAGATAAACCGTCTTGAACGGAATCTGGCGAGTCGCATAGGTGGTCATCAGAATCATACGCGCCACCCAGAAAAACAAAATATCATAACCCGTTTCCATACAACTGGTCGGGTGGAAATATTGTAGATCTTCAGTTTTATTCGGCCAACCAAGTGTAGAGAATGTCCAAAGTCCAGAACTAAACCAAGTGTCAAGAGTATCCTCATCTTGCTTCCAGCCATCACCTTCCGGGACATCAGTTCCAACATAAATCTCCTCCTCGCGATACCAAACCGGAATACGATGCCCAAACCAAATTTGGCGAGAAATACACCAGTCTCGCAAATTCTCAATCCAGTGAAAATAAGTTTTTTCAAATCTCTCCGGCATAATCGCGATTTGCTTTTTTTGAATAACCTCCAACATTAATTCTTTCAGGGATTTGCCCGCTACCTCAATTTCCCCACCCAAATCCACAATCGGCTCAGAACTAGCCGGAATTTTTTTATTTACATCTATAAACCACTGCTCACTTGGAAGTGGCTCAACGTTTGATTTACAACGATAACAAACCGAAAGAGGCTGTACATAATCCTCGATTTTTTCCATTTGCCCCGCTTCTTGCAAATCCTTCACGAAAGCCTCACGACACTTCAGCACGGTCATACCCGCATACCTTCCACCCGCCTCAGTAATCTTTCCCTCTTCGTCAATCAACTTGATCACCTCAAGATTATTTTTCTGAGCCATCTCATAGTCCACCATACTGTGCGCCGGAGTCACACCTAATGCTCCAGTACCAAGTTCCATATCCACTTCTTCATCAGCGATCACCTTGATATGGATCTTGTGTCCCGCCAAATCAACGTCCATTTCTTGTCCAATATATCTTTTATAGCGTTCATCATTTGGATTAACTGCCACCGCAGTATCGGCAAGCTTCGTCTCCGGACGAGAAGTCGCCACTACAAAAGGCCCGTATTTGATATAATAAAACTTCGCATTGGTATCTACATTCTCTACCTCATCGTCCGCCAAAGTACTGCCACATCTCGGACACCAATTCACAATACGATACCCGCGATAAATCAGTCCGTCCTCATACATCTTCACAAACTGAGTCTGAACCGCATGTGTCAAACCCTCATCAAGCGTATAGCGCTCACGACTCCAATCACAACTAGACCCCATCTTGCGCGTCTGATTGCGAATAGTATTTTGGCTTCCTTTGACAAACTCATCAACCCGCTCAAGAAACTTCTCACGACCCATCTGGTGACGATCTGTTCCTTCCTCGGCAATAATTCTCTCAACTTTATTTTGGGTAGCAATACTCGCATGATCTGTCCCCGGAACCCAAAGTGCATCTTCACCCAACATACGATGAAAACGAATCAAGGTATCCTCAACCGCCAACATCATGGCATGACCAAGATGCAGAGTCCCGGTCGCATTTGGAGGTGGCATGGAAATCACATATGGATTGCTTCCACGCCCAACTTCAGCCCGAAAACACCCACTTTCTTCCCAATTATGATAAATCTGATCTTCGTAATTTTTTGCTTCGTAAGCTTTTGGCAGTTCTTTTGGCATATTTTTCGTATTTTAATTTCAGGCAAATTTTAGCAAAAAAACTTCAGCCCGCCAAACTAATCTTTGTATTTGTAATGCGAAAATAACCAAGCACTGAGAAATGCGCTCGCCGGAATTGTAATCAAGAGACCCATAGAACCGACCAGGCTACGAATAATCTCCTCAGAAATAAATCCCAGATTGAGGATTTGCCAGAAGGTAAGCTGACCCACCGCCATAAAAGTAAAAATCGTCGCATAAGCACTACCCGCATAAGCAAAAATCAGCGTATTAATCATCGAACCCAAAATATCCTCACCAACTTCCATTCCCATGTGAAAATAACGCTGAAAACCAAACTTGTGTGCATTTTCGGACATCTCATGCATGGCAGAAGTAATACTAACCGCCACGTCCATAACCGCACCAAGCGTACCGAGCATAACTCCCGCGAAGAGCAAGCCTTGATAATTCAGCTCGGGATAATAATAAACCAAACCACGAATTTCCTCGGTAGAAAGACCCGTAAGTTGCGCCCAATATCCAAACAAAACCGCCAACAAAGTCGCCGTAACCAAACCTGAGCTCGTCGCCAAAATCATAACCGTGCTCTTAAGATTTATTCCACCAATAATAAGGAGAGAGAAAACTGTAATCAAAATACTAAACACCAAAGTAGTCCAGAGTGGGGGATAACCCTCAAGCAAAAGCGGCATCAAGAAATAAAAAACCAAAAACAGTGACATTGCCAAGGAGAACAAAGCCCGCACACCTCGGAACCGCCCAACCAAAATCACTGCCAAAATAAAAATCGCGAAACACCAAAACAGCCCACTACTATGATCATAATCCTGAACCGCATAAGTCACATTTCCGTCCTCATCTGTCTGGGTATAGAGCACAACTTCCGTACCTTTTTCCACCTTCGGATCGGTCGGACTCTGAACTACATGCGTCAGCACCACCTCCTTACCATCTTCCAATTTCGCCAAGAGATTATAACATTGCACTTCCTCACCAATTACCAAGAAATTATTTGTCTTCTCATCTTCGGTACATTCCCGGAAATTCACAGAGGTAATAGTCGCAGGCAAAGACCCAATAATCGCCTCTGCACTAGCCAAACTCGGCATAAGCATCAAAATCAAAGCAAGGAAAATCTTTTTCATAATTCAAAATTAATAACAAATACATCTTACCCTGTGGAAAAAATTTTGCTAGTATGAATTCATGAAAATCCTGAGTATCGAAACCTCGTGCGACGAAACTGCTGCTGCCATAGTGCAAGACGGGCAAATTGTTTTGGGTACGAGTATTGCTTCCAGCCTGGAATTGCACAAAGAAACCGGAGGAGTTGTACCCGAGGTTGCCGCACGCGAACACCCACTCAAGATCTGGCCAGTCATAAATGATGCGCTCAAGCAAGCCAATCTCAAGCTCGAAGATGTCGATGCAATCGCCAGTACCGCCGGTCCGGGATTGTTACCGGCTTTGCTCACGGGGTATCTGACCGGACGAACTCTGGCGCAGACTTTGGGCAAAAAATTCATTCCCGTACATCACACGCTCGGGCATATTTATGCGAACTTCCTGGACAGAAATCCCGTAGAAATTCAGTTTCCGATTGTGGTTCTGACAGTTTCCGGTGGGCACAACCAGATCATGCTTATGCGCGATCATTTTGATTTCGAGATTATTGGGCAAACGCGTGATGACAGTGCCGGTGAGGCTTTT
>CAZJIT010000029.1:0-7016 GCA_964546155.1 uncultured Candidatus Peribacteria bacterium | reverse complement strand
ATCCTCCGTATCCTCCCGAGAGTGAATTTTGTAATACACAAAATTATAGATTTTCTTGAAATATTCGTCATAGAGAATCGCAAACTTATCCGTATCCCCAGCCAAATATTGCTCGATGATTTCCCTTTCGTTTTGCATAGTATTTTTTACGTTCACATTATAATACGAATCACACCCAAAAAAGAAACAAATTGTATAAAAAAAATATTATAGTATAATCTAGGGGTAATAATATTAAGACAAATAAATTGAAAAACTTTGAAAATCTAGTTTCGTTTTGTAAGCGTCGTGGGTTTGTCTATCCGAGCTCTGAGATTTACGGAGGGTTTGGTGCGGTTTATGATTACGGACCTTATGGCACTGAACTCAAAAACAACATCGCCGATGCGTGGTGGAAATATGTCGTGCGCAAACACGTCGATGTGGTTGGGATTGATTCAGGGATTTTTATGCACCCGATGACATGGAAAGCGTCCGGACACGTGGACAGTTTTGATGACCCGCAGATTGATTGTAAAGAATGTAACAACCGTATCCGAGCCGATCACCTCCTCGAGGAGCAGGGTATCGAGGCTGACAAAATGACTTCTCAGGAAATCAACGCTGAAATCGAAAAACTCAAAGCAAAAGGTATCGAGCTCAAATGTCCAAAATGTGGCAGCACCGACCTCACCCCTGCCAAGCGATTTAGCCTGATGGTCAAAAGCAACCTCGGCTCCCCTACCGAAGAACTCAGCGAGGACAACGTTGTTTACGCCCGTGCCGAAACTTGCCAAGGAATTTATCTGAATTACAAAAATGTCATCGATTCGGTACGTGTGAAGCCACCTTTCGGTATCGCACAAATCGGAAAAGCCTTCCGCAATGAAATCGTGGCTCGTCAGTTTGTTTTCCGCACTCGTGAGTTCGAGCAAATGGAAATGCAATATTTCTGCCACCCAGACGACGCCAGTGCGATTTATGATCAATGGCGTGAGGAGCGCTGGAACTGGTACCTCGAGTACGGCATCGCTCCGGAAAATATCCGTTGGCACCAACACACCAAGCTCGCTCACTACGCCTCTCAGGCTTTCGACATCGAGTACAATTATGAAATTCTTGGTGGATTTAAAGAAATCGAAGGCTTCCACATGCGTGGCGACTGGGATCTCTCTCAGCACATGAAATTCTCCGGACAAAACCTCGAATACACCGACCCAAAACGTGATAACGAAAAATACATTCCAAATGTGGTCGAAACTTCGGTCGGCTTGAATCGTCTTTTACTCGCATTTTTGTCCGAGGCGTACACCGAGGAAAAACTCGAAGACGGAACCGAACGCACCGTCCTCAAACTCGACCCACGCCTCGCCCCGGTGAAAGTCGCTGTCTTCCCATTGCTCAAGAACAAAGAACACATCGTAGAAAAAGCCAAAGAAATTTTTGCGCAATTGGCAGATAAATTCTCTGTCGAATACGATGACAACAGCAACATCGGGAAACGCTACCGTCGCCAAGACGAAATCGGCACGCCATACTGCGTGACCATCGACTTCGGCACCATGGGCGAGGAAACCCCCGAGCAAACAGACACCGTAACGATCCGCAACCGTGACACTCTCGAGCAAGTCCGTGTCAAAATCGACGAGCTGGAAAACTGGCTCACCACAAATTTGAAATCTTAGGCCTTGGATTTGGCCATGACCGGAGCACGCTTCTTCGCAGGAGCGTGTTCTTTTTTTGGCTTGCTTGCCCATTCCAATTTGACGAATCTCCAGAGCAAAAATACAAACAACAAACCTGACCCCGCCAAACCGGCCACTCGCAACACCGGCGAATTAGCCGAAAGCAACACGTCGTAACCAAGATGCAAATACAACGCCAGCAAAAATCCTTCCGTAATCAGCTCGCTCGGCGCATGCCCCTGCGTCTGACGCCCCATGATAAGATGATTACGTGTAATGTGCAAAGTAAAAATCGAAAATATCTCTCGCCCAATCGCATAAATCACCCGAAAAATATTGCGCTTCACCTTCGGAATACGAAGCAAGGCATTGTTGATAATATTCCCAAAAATGGCTAGCGGAGGCTGTTTGCGTTTGTCTTCGCCGATGAGAAATTTACTCAAATACGCCTGACCGTAATACATTCCAAAAATCCCCGTAAACGCCATGTGCGCCGGCGCAGTGTAAATTAATCGACCCCAAAATATCTGCCAAAAATCCCCCGATCCGGTCAAATAATAAATCGTTTCGATGAAGACAAAACCCAAAGCCGCCGCCACACCATAAAATATTCCGTCATTTTGTTGGCGAACCTCCCCCTCATTCACCGCCAGCGCATTTACCTCTGCCAGCGCCTTGACCAGCTCCTCGAGCAAAATCACCGTCGCAAAAAACATAAAATTCGTCGCCACAGGGTTCATCTGATCTAGAAAATTCTTCAAGAAATACGTAAAAATAGCACCCCACGTCGCCGCCATCACGAGAATGCTGAGCGGATTAGTGCGGTGTTCGTCCCATGACTGCCAAAAGAGCATCCAAGCCAATACCCCTAGGGCCGTGAGCCCAATCGGCGGTACGAGAACGACTAGCGCTTCTGGTGTCATCAGTATTTGTTTTACATAATATTGATGTTTATTTTTCGAATAGAGGGTAACCTCTTTGACCTATTTTTAGTTCATTTTTTGTTTAATGCGAGGAGCCCGACCGGAGGTATCCAGAGCGTCGGCACGAAGTGCTAAGCTCAGAACCGTAGGGCAGCGTGAGTAAAATTTGCGTGTGTTACGAAATTTTATTCTAAGCTGAGGGCGACCCACTGTTATTTTGTTTTTCTTTTCCTAATATAACTATACAACTATTTTGCATATTTGGCAAGGGTATTTTTGCAAAATCAGAAAAAAGCCACCTCGCACATAAAATGCAAAATGGCTGTTTTGGCTAAATAATTATTTCCCCGCCTCCTGCTTTTTCAGGATTTCCTCTGGATTTGTGGTCACGATCTGATCCTCGAGATAACTCGCAATCACCTGAATCGCTACGTGTTTATTCCCCGCAAAAAACAATCCCTGACCTATTCCACTGTTGAGCAAAAGATACTTCTCCCCCTCCGTCAGATTAAAAATCTTCTGGAGCTGTGGAATGGCACTCGGCGCCTGACGCAAAAGTAACTGCATAGACGAGTTCGTGATGATCGGCTTGCCGTAGTCAGACTTCACGAAATCCTCCACGTCCTGTGTGATCGTCGTCACCCCAAGATAATATTTACGAGCACGCTTCACCAGCCCGTACAAAAACTTCGCAGACTCCTCGTGTTGCATCATACTCCACGCCTCGTCCACCACGAGCAAACGACGCTTGAGGCTACTACGCACACGATTCCAAATGTAATTCAAAATAACAAAAGTCGCTACCGGACGCAGCTCCTCCTCGAGATCACGAATACAAAACACCACTAGACCATTTTTCAGATCGACATTGGTCGGCTTATTAAAAATGCCGCTGTAAGTACCCGTCGTGTATTTCTCGAGCTTCTTGGCGAGATCCTCCGCCCCCTTCATACCCGCAAGCACGTCCACAAGATCCTCCATCGTCGGCGGAGTGAAATCAGACGGATTTTGAGTTTGCATTGTAATTCCCTTGAGTGCGTAAGTGTCCAAAAGCGCCTTGTCGAGCAAAGATTCTTCGTGAGCATTCATCTCACCCTTGACCATGATTTTGATCAAAGACTGGAGATTGATCACAGAAGCACGAAGCAAATCCCCCGGTTTTACATTTTCATCTTTCATCGGCATCGGCAGATCAAACGGATTGATACGACGCTCAGAATTGAGGCTCACACGGAGATAAGTTCCCCCGACCTCCTCGGCCAAACTTTGGTATTCATTTTCCGGATCGATAATCAACACGTCCGTCCCCATCATCAGACTACGCAAAACCTCAAGCTTCACGGCGTAAGATTTACCCGCACCAGACTTCGCAAAAATAACCGAATTCGCATTCTCGAGCTGAAAGCGATCGAAAATCACGAGCGAATCGTTGTGGCGATTAAGCCCGTAAAGAATGCCCTCGTTACTCGTCAGCTCACTCGAAGTAAACGGAAAAGTGGACGAAAGTGGCGAAGTGTTCATGTTGCGTTCGACAGTCAGCTCATCAGTCGCGATCGGCAAAGTCGAATTAAATGCGTGCTCCATTTGGAGATCCGCCCGTTTCGTGAGAATTAATTTACCACCGAGAGTGCTTTCGAGCTGTTTTGCAATTTTTGTGATTTTCTTTTCATCATCTGAATAAATCGTGAAATAAAGCGCAAAGTGAAAAAATTTCTCCTCACCACGCTGGATTGCACGACGCAATTCCTCTGCGTCCTCGAGAGCGGTTTCGAGCGCCGGATCAGCCACGTTTCCCTTTTCACGCTCCATCGACATCGTCGAGTTCATCTGCGCTACTTTATTACGCATCACCTTCATGATCCCCTCTGACTCGATCGGATAAATAAACATGCTCACGTCCATCGTCACGTCAAAATTCACCACCGGAGCGAGCCAGTTCGTGTCGAGATAGCGAGGATAAGCATAAACAAAGAAACTCTGCGCATAAGTGTCACCGATTTTAAGAGAATCGGTTTTGATTTCCATTGACGCCGGACTGATGAGATCCTTGATGCTCGCCAACCCCTCCTGATAAACTTTCTCCGCCTCAAGAAGCTGCTTGCGATCATTTTCATCAATTTTTTTTGGCTCCTCGGTTTTGCCGATTGCCACAGTTTTTTTCTCCTCAATCTGAATCGTTTCTTTTTGTGCTTGCGCTTTGACCACCTCTTTTTCCACAGAGTTCTGATCTTTTTTATTGAAACCCAAAAGCCCTTTGATTCTTTCCCACGCAGTTTCTTTTTGGATTTTACCCGAAACTTCCACATTTTGTTGCGGAGTAGAATTGTCACCGATTATGACTTTGTTTTCTTCTACGGTTGGCATTATTTATTTTGATTTAGGTATTCTTGATCAGCATACGTCATCGGAATTTTTGGCTCAGCACAGCAGATTCGATTGCGTCCTGACTCCTTGGCGGTATAAAGCTCACTATCCGCCCGCTTAATCAATTCCTCAATATTATTGTATTCGTTATCAGCTTTGTTTTGGTATTCATTCGGATAAAAAGTCGCTAAACCACCACTGATTGTGATTTTTACCTCTTCTCCCTTGTATTCAAATTTCAATTCTTCAACCCCCTTGCGAATACGCTCCATCACGTCCCACGCTTTATCCACATCGGTTTCAGGAAAAACCAAAGTAAATTCCTCTCCTCCGTACCTCGCCACAATATCCATCTCACGCACGGTATTCTTGAGCTTCTGAGCCACCTCACGCAAAACCTGATCACCAAAATCATGATCATGTTCGTCATTTACCGCCTTGAAGTGATCAATATCCACCATCGCCACGGTAATCGGTTGCTTGACACGCTCACTACGCTCAAATTCCTTCGGCCCTTCTTCATTGAGATAGCGTCGATTATGAATTTGAGTCAAAACATCTGTGGTAACCTCACTTTTAAGTTTTTCCATTTCCGCCCTCATTTTTTTGAATTGCTCTTGGCGATTTTTATCGAGTTTTACTAGTTCGGAATTTATTTTTCGCTCCTCGGCGATTTTATTCCCCAAGCGCTGATTTAGCGCCATGGCACGCTTCGCAAAATCAACCAAATCAGCGTGCGTCATGTTTTTGAGCTCTTCTTTGCTCTTTTGCAGTGATTTTTCCAAAACATCGGAAACATCACGACGACTTTCATAAAGCCCCTTTTCGATAATTTCTGGGGTTTTTTTGCGCTCAATGATGCTGGTATTTCCTTTTTCTGGAGTCATTTTGTTTATTTTGGTTTTTGTTTTTCGAGATTTTTATCATTACATTTTAGCAGATTTTACATAAAAATTCAAGGTTAAGAGATTTAGACTTGATTTCCGCCTCAAAAATCTTTAAAATCCACCCACAATAATGTAATCAAACTATGGCAAAAACTCGTTCTTATTACGATCGTGATAATCGTACCAAGCGCTCTGGTAAGCGTGTGGAGAAGGTTGCAAAACAACTCCAAGAGCTCGAAGCAAAAGCTAAAGAAGGTGTGGTAAACGAAAAATGGCTTGCTGATGCAAAAGGCAAGGTAGAAGCTCGTGCAAAACGCTACGGATTAAAAACCAAATAAACTAAACAACCCTCGTTCTTTTGAGCTTGGGTTTTTTGTTTTAGAGAAATTCCCGCTTGAAACGCAAATACCACCCCCACTCTTTTTTCAGGATTTGCGCCAAGGAAATCACAAAATCTCGTGTAAAAATCCACAAAACAAGCCACTTCAAACCGTGTGGCAGAATTTTTATTTCGGGGTGTTTTTGCTCAAAATACTGACCCGCCACCTTCATCTCCGGCACTCTTTTCCAAACCGATTCCTCGGTCAGCGCATGCCAGTGATAAGCCTTCGCCTGCTCGAGAAAAACTATTTTCAAGCCAAATCTTTTTTTCAAACGATACGCCAGCTCAACGTCCTCCCACCCATATCCCTGAAAATTCGCATCAAAATTTTCCTGCTCGAGGAGGTACTTCGGCAAAGAAATATTGGAAGTGTAAAAATGCCAAAAGTCAGTTTCAGAGTTGTTTTTTAGACCTCGATAATCAAACTGTGGACCGCCGTTTTCGAGCCAAGTGCGAAACCGATCCTGACCCAAATCCGGATGCCAAGTCGTCAAACCCAAAAACGCCGTTTCCCCGTCCGAATGCTGCAACGCCCACAAATGAATCTGCAAAAAATCATCATTGCAAGGCAAAATATCATCACCCAAAAAAAGCATGTATTTGGCTTCTGTCTGCGAAATAGCGTGGTTGCGAGCCTGCGACTGACCGGTGTTTTCCTGCGTCAAAATCTGCAAATCCAAATCCCAATTCCCAGCTTTGAGCTTGGCGAGGGTATCGTCCGAGCTGCCGTCGTCGATCACCGTCACGCAAAAAGAATCCCTGCTCAGACTCTGCTTTTCCAAAATATCCAAAAGCC
>CAZJIT010000028.1:2475-7924 GCA_964546155.1 uncultured Candidatus Peribacteria bacterium | reverse complement strand
TGTCGGCCTAATGGAGTTCCTAAGTTAAACAAAAACAAAATGAAAATTCCTCACAAGCAATATCGCAAAATAGAACACTCACATCGCAAAAATATTCTTGCGCTTTCTCTTGCGGGTGTGGTTTTCTTGCTTACGATTTTCTTTTCTTCTCATGATTTTAGCGGAGGGATTCAGCAGGCGAGCATTTTAAGTAATGTAAAAAATGTAGCAACCCAAACAATCACCAAAACCGCTACTGACAAAATTACCAACACAACTCTCGGTGATGCTGCGGGTAAAATTAATCAGGTCAAGGGTGTGATAGGCAGTGATCCAAAAGCGTTATTAAATGGTGCGACCGCAGGATTAAAAAATACTGCGATTAATTCTGCAGGCAATGTTGTCAATAACGTGACAGGTGGAGCTCTCGATAAAGTAGGCGGACTTGTCAATGTTACAAATATCGCCTCAAACCCCAAGGCGGCTCTGACAGGAATTGTCAGTAAAACTCTCGGTGGCGTATCCGGAAGCATAAGCAATGTTGCTGGTAACGTCCAAAATCAAGCCGCAGCCATGGTCAATAACGCCATCGCCTCAGTTGTTCCCGCTAATGCGCTTAGTAGCCTTAGCAACCTGAATGTTGGCACTCTCGGAAGTGCTCTCAAAATACCGTCACTTTCTTCTTTGCCTTCAGTGGACAGTGTCGCCGGTGCGGTTATGGGCAAACTTAGTGGTATTTTTGGTGGAGGTGGGGGTGGTAGCTTGATCAGCAAAATTGAAGTTATGGGTTACGAAGCTCGTCGTGATTTCTTTGGCTCGCATTTTAGAACAGTAGATGAGGTTGCCTCAATCATCGGTCAATTATCTAGCACGACAGCTCGTGATACGGTGCTTGATATGATGGATACGGGTAACGCTTCTCAAGTTGTAAATGCAATTTCAGTCAGCAAAGCTAAAGACATTCTTAGTTTAATGACCAAGGATAACGGTGCTCGTATCATGAATGGCATGGATCCCGAGAGAGCGGTTTCACTTCTTGCCCAGTTTAGTCCTGCCGAGGCACTTCAGCGTCTTAGCCTCATGGACGAAACCAAGCGTGCTGAGGCTCTGCGCATCATGTCACCGAGTCAGCTCGCCGCTATCGCCAATATCATGACACCGGAAAATGCCGCAGATGTTCTCACCAAGATTGACATCACCAAGGCAGCCCAAGTCTATAATCTCATGGAAGTTTCTCAGCGCATCGAAACCATGAATCGCCTCGATCCGGATACTCGCAAATCAATCTACGGCAAGCTCCGTGAAATTTCCAAAGCTCCGGAAAAAACTTTCACAGATTACGTCGCCGAGGTTTTCACAATTCAATCTGCACATGCTGGATTGTTTGATTCAGATTCAGATGCTTCCGAAACACCTTCCGCTTACCAAAACATTCTCAAGAACATCAACGATCTTTTTGCCTTCCTCTTCTTCGTAATTCACCAAGTTCTTTTTTGGCCGCTACTCTCACTTATCGGTTCGCTCATCGATAATGATTTTGTCATGGGTGCACAAATCTCTGAAACTCTCCGCAGCGTTTGGATTCAGGTTCGTGACCTTGTGAACATCGCTTTCGTATTTGTGCTTCTGATCATGGCCTTGCTTGCCGTGGTCGGATCTGAGGAGCTCGAAAATAAACTTCCAATGAAAAGTACATTGCCCAAGATCATTCTAGCCATGATTTTAGTCAATTTCACTTTCTTCATTTCTCGTGTAGCAATCGACACTGTCAATGTCCTCACAACTGCAATTTACGCAATTCCGCACCAACAAACCGAAGAATTGCAGGACGTCAAAGTCGTTTCTTATCAAAAAGAATCTTGCGACTTAAGTCGCATGTGGGGCTGTGAAGAGTGGCGGGCGAAATGCTATGTTTCCCAAGGAGGGAAAAATCTTCCTAAAGAAGATCCGCAAGATCCAGCTTATATAAAATTTGAAAAAGACCTTGCATATCACAAATCTCACCCAGACGAAATGGACACGGGTCTGCTTATGGCTTACGGCTGTATCAGCAAAAAGGTCGGAGAAGTTGGTCCATACGAGCAGTGTCTTGCCGATCAAAAAGAAGGTAAATACAATTATTACGTAGATGAAAGCGTAGATGATCATCTCATCAGCGAATACTTCACCTATGACCCTTCAAAAAAAGAAGTAACTTACACTCCAAAAAACCTCTACAATCTCGAAAGAGATCACGTCATCTGTCATCTTCCGATGGTGAAGTCAGACTACATTGCAGCACAATCCGAAAATTCAAAAAGTGGAAACCTGATCAGTCGAGGGGTGGTTTTCACGATTGCCAAGAATTTTGAGAATCTGATAGACCCAGATAAATTTTACAATAATCGCAAAATAAAATCCCCAGACAATTTTCTTTCGTTTTTTTTCAACAACATTTTTGTCATTGCCATGTTTGTCGCAATTTTCTTTGCTTTCTTGGCTTTGGCGGTAGCGCTTTTGATTCGTGCGGCGGTACTTTGGGTAGTGATTGCGCTTTCACCGCTACTTGTTGTTCAGCAGATTGTTTTCAAGGGGGCAGGCGGTGACACAAATCTCCTCGATATTTTTATCAGCCATCTGATTATTCCAGTCAAGGTTGCAATTGCGTTTGTGCTTGGTTTTATATTCATGAGCGCAATAGATGGAATGTTTGTATCAGACATTCCTCGAACCATGTCTCAAATACTTGATTTCATCATCGGTAAAGAAGTAAATACCGGATTGATTGCTCCTTATGGTGATAAAAATGTCAGTATTCTTCAATACATCATTTACCTCATCATGACAGTGTTCATTCTTTGGACGGGTGTATTCATGGCTTTCTCCAAGGCGAAATACGTCAGTGGTATCACCGACAAAATCAAGAGTGCTGGTAACTGGGTTTTCAGTACGCCGAAGTACGCCCGTGTCGTACCAATGCCGGGCTTGAAGGGTGGTATGTCAATAGCCGGTCTTACCAGTGGGCTTAGAGATGTTAAATCCGGTCTTGATATGGGTGTGTCTAGTGAGGGCAGAAATCTAGCAGGAAATATTCTTGGCGATAAATCTAATATTGCCAAATCTATCGCTCATGAACACAAAGGTGAAACGAAGAAATTCGTTAATAAATTTATCTTTACGAGTGGTGCCGCAAAAGCCCTTCAAGATCTTAACTCAGACGATTTTAAACAAACACTTCAGACTGCCGGATTTAAAGCACACAATCTTACCGATGATCAGATTAACGATTTAAAGAAAGGAAATGCTTCAGAGTGGCGCAAACTTAAAACCCAAAAAGCTGAACATCAAAATTTTGATGCTAATGCCATGGCAGATGCTCTTCGTGAAGCCTACAAACCAAATAGCAGCACACCTACATCTTCAGATGCGAAACTTACCGAGGTTACGAAATCAGGTGTGATATTGGCTTCCACTTCTGGGCTTAATGATGCCATGGATAAAATAAACGAAAAAATAAAGGATCTATCTAGGCGTGAAGACAAAGAAATCATGAAGGAGAAAAAAGCAGACACTATCCGTAAAACTTCTGAGCATGCTGCCCAAAAACCAAACGGACTTACAGAGGACGACGCCAAAAACATTGCCGAGGCTCTCAAGAAGATCGAGAAAAAAGATCGTGAAGGTGCAGTAGATAGTCTTTCCACCAAAGACGTCCTCAAGATTGCCAAAGCCATGGGTGTAGATAAAATCGAAAATGTATCCGTCAAAGATAATAGCAATACCACCGTTGTTCGAAAATATACTATCGATGAGCACGGAAAAGCCACAGATCAAAATGGCAAAGAGGTCGAAGATGTCAAAGCAGAAGATTCTGACGATGTGAAAACTCGCAAAACAAATAATTTAGATAAGATCAAAAACAAGGCTCTGGAAGAAATCAAAAAAGCCTAACACAATCTAGCCAAATCAGCGGGATCAACCTCCCGCTTTTTTTTATTGTGCTACGCCCACGAGAAATCTCTCCAGCGCCAACTCCAAAGCCCTCGTATCCTCGACCGATATTTCTATGCCACCAGTTTTCATGCGCTCATCTATTTTTAGCAGTTCTTCGTACATTCTTTTCAAATCCTTCCAATCAAATTTCTGGGCTTGAGCCAACAGTGGCTTCACTACAAAAGGTGCCACTTTCAAAATCTTACCAGCCTCATATTCCTTGCCCTCGTCTATCACAGACCGAGCCATGCTGATCAGCTTCAGTTGCCTCACAAGCATGTAAAGTATTTGCTGCGGAGATTCACCTCCATTTACCAGATTTTGGAAATATTCCAGCATTTTTTTGGTATCTCGTCCTCCCATCGCATCGGTCAATTTAAAAACATTGTCCTGTAATTTTCCTCGCACAAGCACCTCGAGATCAGTCAGCTCGACTTCCTCTCCGTCCGCAAATTTCGCCAGTTTGTCTATTTCCTGACTCATCTGCCAAAGATCACCCCCCACCATTTGCGCCAATCTACTCATCACTGCGCTGTTTGCTTTTACGCCTTTCTTCGCAAATTCATTCCTAATCCACTCAGTGAGTTGTGTGCCTTTTATTTCAGGATAATCTTTTATCTGTGCTTCCTTCAATAAACTTTTTGCAAACTTCCTGCGCTTGTCTGGGGCAGGGGACACAAACACCAGTAAACTTTCCTCAGGCACATTTTTCAGTCTTTCCAATAAATATTCTTCCTTGCTCTGCAAATTATCAGAGCTTCTCACAGTTGTATCCACTGGCAACCCCTCCACAATCACCAATCTCTTTTCACCCAAAAAAGGCATTGTTTCGACTGCCGTCCAAATCTCTCCCGCCTCAGCTTTCACTCCGTCCAGTACAGTCAGATTCAACTCGCCATGTTTCTCGATAAAATTCTTTTTCCAAAATCGAAGCTCTCTCTCCAAACTGTAGCCGTCCTCTCCCGTAAATAAATACACATTTTTCATGTCCTCATCTTAGCCTAATCCGGACAAAATAAAAACCCCATCGCAAGGACGGGGTTTAATTTTTCTAGGACTATTGCTGAGCGCCAGGATTAGCGGCACCGAGGATAGTGTTGATAAGAGCGAATGAAATCAAGATGATAACGATACCTACTACAGCGTAAGTAATAATTTTCTTACCTTGATCTACCTTGTCGCCATTACCAGCAGAAGTTACATAAAGGAAACCACCGTAAATCACAAACAATACGGCGATCAAACCGAGAAATCCGAGAATGAAGTTCACGATAGTGAGTACGATAGAGCGGAAGCTGCTTTCCCCACCAGTAGCACCAGAAACAGCAGCTGGATTGTCACCAGGAGTGATTAGGTCTTGAGCCATTACAGCGTCACCGATCATGAACACTGCAAAAGCCAATACGAAGGCAGAAAGCGCAGTTCCGAGGTTTTTTGAAACAAGAGTTTTCATATTTTTTTGTTAAGTTTTTTTACTTGTTATGATTATATATTAAAT
>CAZJIT010000028.1:0-2465 GCA_964546155.1 uncultured Candidatus Peribacteria bacterium | reverse complement strand
ATTTACATCAATTCATTTTACCATATTTGCGTATTTTTTTCAAGACACTTTTATTATAACATATTTTACACCTACCTGCAGAAAATATTGACAAAATTTAAAAAAAGATTAAAATACAAGACAGTTTTGTTTTTTGAAAATACATCAAGCAATCCAAAGGGGATCGCTTAAATCATTGTTTTTTGGAAAAAATAAGGGGGATTTATGATTAATGAAACCAGAGTTGAAGCACTGAGGCAATCAAGAATGTTGTCTGTAAATGATTTCGAAGGCTATGTTTTTGAAGATTTACTTGGGGGGAAGGTATGTTCTGAAGAAAAGTTTGAGTATATGGTTTATTTCCTACTTGCCGCAACAGACAGCAATGATACTAAGCAGCAAGATCTGCTTTATTACTGGTTCAGCAAACAAATGCAAAATGGTGTTTGCTTAGGTGATATCGCCATGATTTACAACGCCCTCAATGCTTGCGAAGCTGAAGATAACGGCATCTTCGACACCTGCGAAGGAATTCTTTTGAAAACGGAGATGGAAGAGTTGAATCTCAGCGCTTAAGAAACAAAACAAACCCCGTCCGTAATGGGCGGGGTTATTTTTTATTTTTATTATTTGGGCTGGTCAGCATCAGGAATGCGCACGCCCATTTTGTATTGTCTTCTCTCGAACCACTTACTCATCATCGCACGACGAATAATTCCCAAGTTTGCAAATATTCTAAATGTAAACACGATCGTCGCCGCCAAATACAAATCCAATCCGAGCTTGTCACCCAAAGCCGTGATACCCACCGCCAATAAAATATTAAAAGCGACCCCAGACAAGAAAATTCCGGCATTGAAATCATCACGATTTACCTCCGCACGATAAGCGCCAAAAATCGCATCTGCCATACCGAGAATAATTACCGCACTGTATCTCGCCATTTCAGCCGGTATTTCCACCGAATAAATAAAACCGAGCATCACGCCCAAAGCGATACCAAGTAATGACCAAATCATAATTATAAAGTTAAGACTAGAGATATTTTACACACTTTAGAGTGTCTTGTAAAAAACTTTATTGCCAATCACTCGCAAATCAATGTATTCGAGCGGATCACTTTTGAGATCTAGCTTTTGCCCCACCTTTTTCAGCTTTTCGAATTGCTCAGCGATATCTGAATGAAAATCAAACTTCACGAGATAAGGATAATTTGCCACCACGACAAAATGAAATTCCTGTTCCACCGGATAATACTCAATACTGTCCACAACAAGCCCGGTTTCCCTTTCGAATTGATCTCGTGCGTCCAATAGAGTTTGCAATTCATCTCCACTCATCACGTTATCTCCCAAGTCATACAAAAACTCATGAGCAACTTCCGCCACCACCACCTCCTCCGGCAATTCACTTCTCACCACACTTGCGTCTTCCTTCACCTCTGCGTCACTGAGGGATTCTCCGTCCTCAGTTTCTCTTATTTCTTCCTCAGGAGTTTCGCCATCAGGATAAACGAAATTAGCCAAAGCCTCCTCCTCAGCCAGACGTTTTTGCTCGGCATAATATTCTTTCATCAAAACATTGTCCGTGAATCTCACAATCGGCAAATTAAACTCATCAACTCCAATTTTCGAAATCATGCCGACTTCATTCACGATGTAATTTTGCTCCAACGGATCAATCATAATCAAAGCATCTGGAAAAGAATCCACCTCGATTTCCAAGGTGCGAGGGTATTTTTTGTGAATACTCGCATAAGCCAAAGCAGGGAAGTCCAAAGCCAATTCCCTTTGAATATTTTGCGCATCTATCAGCCAAATATTTTGCCCATAAACATTTGTCAATTTTTCCAAAATTTCATTGCGATCCAAAGATAGGTCATGCCTTACAATTTCAATTTTATCAACCAAAAAATAAGTGGACTTAAACATAAAAATATATCCCGCCACAAACAAACTCACCAAAACCAAAAACCAAAAAGTGCGCATGTGCCTACGCCAGCTTTTCGGCTGCAAAGACTGCGTAATCTCCCTTGCAATTTCTCCACCAGACAGACTTCTGGTTTTTCTTTTAATGGGCTTGATTCTTTTCTGTGGAATGTAAGCCCGAGTGATGTTGTTTCTGTGCGTTATGTTTCTTTTGCGACGATTGATGAAGCTCACGTATTTTTTTTAAAAGCAAAACAATTCTAACCTAAAATTGATTTTTTTTATACCGCAAATTTACACACTTGCGATTTTTCTCTGTTTATGATAAAATGTAATGAAAAATAAAAACAAAAACTATGGCATATTCGCTCATCTCCCAGAAATCCTTGAAAATCTCAGAGATGTTTCAGGATAAGAAAAACAAGAAAAAAGCTCCCAAGAAAGACAAAAATAAGTTTGTCGGTGTGAGTGTTATTATTGCTGTTACGGTTTTAATTTGTACTTTGGTGGTGAGTGTTTTGGCTAGTTTTCAGGTTGCCGGACCGGACATCACGGATT
>CAZJIT010000027.1:1027-7974 GCA_964546155.1 uncultured Candidatus Peribacteria bacterium | reverse complement strand
GTTGGAAAGGAGCTCGTCGATAATCCCGCCAGACTCCTCCTGAGTCGCCCCGCTCGCCATGAGGTCTTGCTTGGAAATGCTACTCCAAACCATTTTGTGCTCGTTATCATAATGAATTTTTGAGAGGATTTTACCCCAGAGCTTGAGGGTGGAGAGTTGCTTGGTTTTGTAAATTTTGCGAATGATCTCCTGCTGACGACCACCTACCTCGAGCAAATCCGCCGCCACCTCGAACGAAAGCGGGGAGGTGTTTGGATTTTGGAAACTGCCGGTGTCGGTGATGATGCCGGTGAGGAGCGAGGTTGCGATGTCCGGATCCATGAGATCTTTGCCCTTGGACATGACCTCGAACACCTTCGGTAAAATCTCTGCGGTGGAGGAAGCTGCCGGATCGACGTAATTCACTTTTGCAAACTTGGTATTGGAAACGTGGTGATCGATGTTTATGGTTGGTGTGTTGTAGAAAAAATCGACGTTGTTTGTGTAGAGATCGCCGAGCTGCGGGAGATCTGCCACGTCCAAAACGAAAATCAGGTCGTATTCACTCTCGCCGTAAGAAAAGCTGACGTCTTCTTTGAGGAAGCCACCTTTCTTGGGAGTGATAATGATATTCATTTTGTCGCCATCGAGGCTGTATTTGAGCTTAGAAACTTCGGCTTTGGAGCAGTCCAGCGTGAGGACGATATCTCGACTGGCCGAGAAATTCTGCTCGAACTGATCTACCTGCGGGAGAAACTCGTAAACGTCCGGCACCGGATCGGTGCAGGTCAGAGTGGCGGTTTTACCCATTTTTTGGAGGAAGCGAAACATCGCCAAGCTAGACCCGATACCGTCGCCATCTGGCTTGCGATGGGTCACGATCAGGATTTTCTTAGCGTCCTCGGTGAGTTGCCGTATCTGTTCTAGGGGAGATGTGTAGTCAGTCATTTTTTATATGGTGTTCAAAGTTTTCATAACATTATAACATATATTTATCTACATGTCAAACATATCCAAACTTTTCAAAAAGATAGAGCATTCTAGGGAATTTTAGCCTTTTTTGCAAGTGTTTTTTGTAGATTTTCACCTTTTCGTAATTAATCAAATCTGCTAGAATTTCAGTGTAATCATTTAACATTCTTTATGCAGTTTCAATTTCACACCACAGGATTCAAGCTCGATCCAGAACAAGAATCTCTCATTCAGGATAAGATTCAAAATGTTGCTAAGATTTCACCTCGTGTTGATGATCCATCTACTTTTACGAGAATTGATTTTGAGCGGACACGTTTTTCGGAGGACGACAAGCGTTTCAAGTTGCAGGTGACTTTGGTTATTCCGGGGGTGTTGATTCGTGCAGAGGCTTATGCCGAAACTGTCGAAAATGCGATTGATGTCATGGAAGACAAATTGCGCAATCAGCTCGAGCGTTACAAATCCAAGCAACACCGCCGTGGTCACAAGGGTGAGTGGTTGCCGACTTCTACACTTGAGGCGATGGAGGAGGACTACACAGAAACAAAAAATAAATCACTTATCGTTAAACGCAAGCGTTATGAATCTACTCGCAATCCGATGACTGAGGAGGAGGCGATTGAGCAGTTGGAGTTGCTTGGACATGAGTTTTTCCTTTTTGAGAATGCTGACACGGGCAGATTTTCTGTGATTTATCGTCGTTATCAGGAGGGGTACGGTATCATCGAGCCACTCAAAGACGGAGAAACCAAAGAAGATTAACATAAAAAGAAGCTAAAATGCGTCTAGTTAAATTCATTGTTTCGGTTTTGCCACTATTTTTTCCGCTCTACGTGGTGCGGTTTAGTTTGGGCGGGATTCCTTTTAGTTTGCCGGAGGTGATGATTTATCTGGCGCTGGCGATTTATCTTTTTTATCTCGTTTTTCGCAAGCACGAGTTTTTGCACATTCCACGCTGGACTTTTTTGATGAACATAATTGTGCTTGGGGTTTGTTTTTGGGCGTTTGTTTTTCTTCCTCGGGAGGTTGTTTTCGAGGAGAATGTTTACCAGCCGTTTTTGCGGGGGGCGGGGATTTGGAAGGAATGGATTTTTGCGCCGATGGTGTATTTTTTCTTGATGCGCCAGCTGACAAGTGATGAGGCCATGCAGTCCGCTCTGCGTCGGTCTTTTTTGATTGGGGCGTCTTTACTTTCTTTGCATTCGATTTTGTTTGGCGAGATTAGTTTTGACGGGCGTTTGTTGGGTCATTTTTCCAATCCGAATTACCTCGCACTTTATCTCACGCCGGCGCTTTGGTTGGCTTTGACGAAGTTTTATTACGGTGATCGTTTTCGCAATACCGAGGCGACGATTTATGTTTTGATCATCGGTTTGGCGGTCTTTTTGACCCGCTCGTACACGGCGTGGGTGGCTCTCAGCGCTACGATTTTGATTTTTATTTTTACGAGTTTGCGTGGGGCGAGGCGGTGGTATTTTTTCTTGGCGGCGGCTTTGTTTGGGGGGGCGATTTTGGGTTATGAGATTCATTCCGACAAGTTTGCGCAGCTTTTTGAATTTACAGAGAGGAGCTCGACGGGGGTGCGTTTGCAGATTTGGCAGGTGGCGGTTGGTCTTTGGCAAAGTTCGCCGTGGACGGGGATTGGCTTGGGCATGTTTCAGCTCGAGTATTGGCAGCACGCTTGGGAGATTTTGGGTCAGGCGCCGTACGAGTGGAATATTTTGCACACACATAATCTTTACCTCCAGTGGTTGGTTGAAACGGGCGTGTTGGGTTTGGCGGCGTTTTTGGTTTGGCTGGGTTTGATTTTTCGTAATCGCTCGATCAAGCGCTCGCTCGATCCTCGTTTTATCATGGTTTTGATTTTGATTCAGGGGCTTTGGGATTTGCCTTTTTGGAAAAATGACCTCGCACTGGTTTTCTTTTTTGTGGCGGGTTTGATTGCGACGGGTCATCACACTTTGACGAGCAAGGTTTTTCGTGGCAATAAATTCGGTTCACTCGAGGGTTTTCCGACGCTGAGTCTTAATCCGAAAATCGTGCGTCATCTCAATGGAGTTTATGCGGTGAATGTTTTTTGGAAGGGGCAGACGATTCCGGCGGTGGCGTTTATCGGTGAGATCGAAACGGGCGAGCGCAAATTTGAGGTGCATCTTTTTGGTTTGGAGATTGATTTGTGGGGTGAAAAAGTGAGCGTGAAGTTGGTCGAGCGTTTGCGTGATGTCGAGGATTTTGTTTCTGAGAAGGATTTGCGCAGGCAGGTCGAGCTGGATTGTGAGCAGGCGAAGGAGATTTTAAAAGTTACAAATTAATGAATTTTTTACGTAAGATTATTTCCGATCGTAATCCTTTGCGTTTGCTTTGGCACTGGTGTTGGGCGGTTTTGGCGGCGGCGATTTATCGTTTTCCGGCTCGGGATTTGGACGTGATTTTTGTGACGGGGACGAAGGGCAAGACCACCACGACTTGGTCGATCGGTTCGCTTTTGCACGAGTGCGGGGAGTCGGTTGCGGTTTCTACGACGGCGCTTTTTCGCATGAATGAAAAAGTCTGGGCAAATGAAAGTAAGATGACGACGCTCGGACGTTTTGGTTTGCAGAGGTTTTTGCGGGAGGCGGTGAAAAATAATTGCAAGGTGGCGGTGGTCGAGGTTTCGAGTCAGGCGCTGACGCAATCTCGTTTGTGGGGGGTCGGGGGTGTGGGTGTGGTTTGGACGAATCTGCAAAATGATCATCTCGAGTACCACGGTGGTTGGGAAAATTATCGCAGTGCAAAAGGCAAGATTTTTGCGCAAGTGAAAAAAGGCGGTTTTGCGATTTTGAATTCTGACGATGCGGAGTGCGATTGGTTTGCCCAGACGGCTCAAAAAAACAATCTGAAAATTGCGAAGGTGGGCGAGTCGGGTGCGGATTTTGCGACGCATGATTTTGATTTTGACGAGGAGGGTTTGAGTTTTGCGTTGGGTGATTTGGGTCGATTCGAGGCGAAATTCAGTGGGAAATTTAATATCCAAAATCTGGCGGAGGTGGTCGTGGCGGTGAAAAATTATGGGATTGATTTGGAGAAAATTCGTCAGAGTCTGAAGAAAATCGAGCCGGTGCCGGGGCGCTTGGAAAAGATAAAAAATGATTTGGGTTTGAATTTGTTTTTGGATTTTGCGTACACCCCGAAGGCGCTCGAGGAGAGTTTGAAGGCGTTGCGGACGAAAATGTCTGCGGGGAAATTGTGGGTGATGTTTGGGGCGGTGGCCGGTGGGCGTGACGCTCGCAAGCGTCCGGAGATGGGTGCGGTGGCGGAAAAGTTTGCGGATCGGGTGGTGCTGACCGATGATGATCTCGGACCGGACGACGACTCGGCTGAGGTGATTGCGGGGATCGTGCGTGGATTTTCGGCAAATTATTCTCCTGAGAAATGGACGCAAATCACACCTCGGGAGAAAGCGGTCGAGTACGTTTTGGAAAATATGCAGATGGGGGATTGGGTACTTTTTGCGGGGAAGGGGTGCGAGCAGGTTCAGCATTTTGGGAGTCGCCAGAGGAAATATTGCGAAAAAGAAATTATCGAAAACGCTTGCCAAAAACTCAGAAATAAATAAAGTATAAATAAGAACTTAAACAAAAATATGGACGGAATATTAGTCGTGAATAAGCCAAGCGGGATCACGAGTCATGACGTAGTGGCGAAAGCTCGCAAGGCGCTTGATACTCAGAAAGTCGGACATGTCGGGACGCTCGATCCGCTGGCGACTGGTGTGATGGTTTTGTGTGTGGGGAAGGCGCTCAAGCTTGCGGAGTTTCTCGTGGGTGAATCGAAGAGCTACCGTGCGGTGGCGACTTTGGGTGCGAATTCGGATACGGGTGACGCCGAGGGGAATCTCACAGAGGTGATTTCTCGACCTTTGCCATTTTCACGTGAAATGCTCGAGAAAGAATTAGCCAAATTTGAAGGAAAGCAAACGCAAACTCCACCGAAATATTCTGCGATCAAAATCAAGGGAAAGCCGGCGCACAAGCGTGTTCGGGCCGGGGAGGATTTTGAGATGCCGACTCGTGAGATTGAAATTTATGCGATGCATTTGATTCGGTTTGAGTGGCCACAGTTGGAGTTTAAGGTGAAGTGTAGTTCGGGGACTTACGTGCGCAGTATTGTTGAGAGTGTCGGTGAAAATCTCAAATGTGGAGCGTATTTGTCTGATTTAAAAAGAACGAGGTCAGGGGCGTTTACCCTCAAAGATGCGTGTGGGATTGATGAGATTTCCGAGAAGAAATTATTGCCAGCTTCTCGTGCGATCGAGCATCTCAAGCGGGTGAAAGTGGCCGAAACTCAGCTCGATGATGTTCGCAATGGTAAGCCAATTTCCACGACTGAGAGATTTGATTCGGATCCGGGAGCGATTGTGCTGATGTGCGGAAGCGAGGTGGTGGCGATTGCTTCTTACGATGCGGAGAAGTTTGCGCTTCTTCCTACCAAAGTTTTAATTTAATATGCAATATTTGACTCCATTTTTGTCGGCGCTGTCACTGACAGTGCTGGGGTCTTTTGCGATTTTGCATCTTTTTCCGAAGCTGGGTTTGATGGATCGTCCGCATCTTTACGGTCTAAAAAGAAAGCCGATTCCGTATCCGGCGGGTGTGATTATTTGGCTTGTGTTTGCGGTTTGTGTTTTATATTTTGCGGAAATGCGTGATAGCGTGATTGGACTTTTGCTCGCAGGAACTTTAATTATGGGTGTGAGTTTTGCCGATGACCGCTTGCGTCTTCCGCCGTGGCTTCGTTTTTTTGTGCAGATTATTGCGGCGGGGATTTTGATTTATTTTCATGTGGGGATCACACATGTGACACTGCCGTGGGGTGAGGTGGCGGATCTGACGACTTGGAAAATACCGCTCTGGCAGGGGCATTTCACGGTTTGGTCGGATTTGCTTACCCTTTTTCTCGTGATTTTGTTTACCAATTCGATGAACTGGCTCGACGGTTCGCCGGGCTTGCCTTCAGGTATTTCGTTTATCGCTTCGGGGATTTTGTTTCTGCTGGCGATGCGTCCGGATTTGCATGCAATCGACCAAACTCAGTTTGCAACGTTGGCAATTATTCTTGCGGGGGCGTGTTTGGGGTTCGTGTTTTTTGACTTTCCGAAGCCGAAATTTCTGATTGGGGATACGGGGTCGATGTTTCTCGGATTTACGCTCGGGGCGCTGGCGATCATCTCGGGCGGTAAGTTGGCGACGACTTTTTTGATTCTCGGGATTCCGTTGGTGGACGCTTTGCTCGTGATTTTGAATCGGATTTTACATGGCAAAAAACCGTGGCAGGGTGACACAAATCATCTGCACCATCGTCTGATGCGGGCGGGTTTAACGCAAAAACAAACTGCGATTGTGGTTTATGTTTGGGCGCTGGTTTTTGGCTTAGCGGCGCTGTTTTTGCACACGAATGGAAAGGCGATCGCTCTGATAATTTTAGCGATTTCGATTATTTCTCTCGAATTTTTTGTGACTTATCGACGCAAAAATTAGAGATATTTTTCTGCCAGAATGAACGCTTCGAGGCATTTTTGTGTGGCGTCGATGGTGAGAGTTTGCTGGTTTGTTTCGAGTGATTTCAAAAATCCGCCCTCGGCTTTTTCGGGATTGGGGAGCGAGATTTTTATCGGGAAATCGTTGCGGGTGACGCTGCCGGTGCTTCTTTTATTCACCTGAAATTTTTTCATGTTTTCCAGATTTTTTTCGAGGATCGGACGCAGATAATTTAGCTTGCCTTGGTCATTTTCCTGCTGGGCGATGGCGTAGGTCGAGAGCACCCCCGTCAAAATATCGCAATAATTTTTCTCGGAATTTTCGAAATCAAAAGTATCCAAAATCTGCTGGGTGTAGTCGTACGCCAAATCACGATAATTCGCCTGCGGAGAATTTTGGTGGAGGGTCTGGAGAGTGCGCAAATTTCCCGCATAATTTTCTGTGAGATTTTTTTGGTGGTCGGCGTTTATTTCGGAG
>CAZJIT010000027.1:0-1017 GCA_964546155.1 uncultured Candidatus Peribacteria bacterium | reverse complement strand
GATTCTATATTTTTTTTGGCGAGTGCTAGCCGAATGTAACCACTTTTATTTTCGAGAGGGAGGTTTTGGATTTGCTTGGAATACTGTTCGCATTTTTGCGCAAGTTCGTCATTCCAGACCGCCGTTCCGTGGACATTTTCGCAAGTCAGAGATGCCACGGCGCTGGTTCGCGGGTCGTTTATTTCCTGCGAATTTAAATATTCGAGGCTTTTAACGCTGGCGATGAGATATTGTCCGTCGTTGTAGTGTTGGAACAATTCACTCAAAATATGGCTTGCCTTAGCCTGATTTATGAAGTTGTCCGTTTCAATTTCGGTGTCGTACCACGGGTCGTATTCGTCTTGGAAATGCCCGTTTTCTTGCTGACGAGAAAGTAGCCAGTCGGTGCCACGGGAGATGTTTTTGGCGTAATCCGAATACGGCACAATCAGCCATGCCAAGAGTGCGATGCCGGCCACGAAAATCGCTGAAACGCCCAAGCTGTAAATGATTTCTAGGCGTTTTTTGTTTTTGGTTTCACGGGCTTTGCGGCGGTGGCGTTTGGTTTTTTTGCTGGTGGTCATGACATTATTTTACACAAAAAAACTCTCCATGGGGAGAGAAATATCTGGGGCGGTTGACGGGTTTCGAACCCGCGACCCTCGGTACCACAAACCGATGCTCTAACCAACTGAGCTACAACCGCCATGCTGGGGAATGTTTTTGTTTTTCTTACTTTAGCAATTATTCTCGTTGGTCAGAACAAGTCATTCTGAGGCCAACTGAGCTACAACCGCCATGTTTACAAACTTTGTTCTTTGCCGTTTATGTTTGCGACGACGCCACGCATGAGATGAATCTTGACCGGCATGTCCGCCACCTGCGCCAAATCAATCTCGATGATCGGATTTTGGTCTAGGAGTGGAGCAGAAGCTTCTTTGATCGCCACACGCAAATCCGCCTCTTTTTCTTCAGTTTCGAGGACTTTTTCACGGAAATCTTTGATGTCGGGATTATCTTCGAGGGCTTTGCGTTCGA
>CAZJIT010000026.1:0-8148 GCA_964546155.1 uncultured Candidatus Peribacteria bacterium | reverse complement strand
TTGAGTGTACTTTTTTACACGGCTATAATGTTTTTGTCAAACATTTATAAACCTTTTTGACAAATTTGTCAAGTAGTTTTGTAAAATTAAAAAAGAGGAGGTTTGTCGCCTCCTCTGTTATTTTTTAGTTTTGGGCTACTTGATACCGTTTATGTCGGAGATCATTTTGGCGAATTCGGCACGAGTCACCGGCGCATTTGGGCGGAAAGTCCCGTCGGTGTAGCCGTTGATCATGTTATTTTCGTAAGCGTAAACCACGTAACTCGCAAACCAATCCTCGGCATCGCAGTCTGAGAAATGATTTCCTGCACGCTCACCACCACTCACCGTCACCCCCTTGGTCTTGAGAATAATCTTCAGCGCCTCGGCACGGGTGATTGAATTGCCCGGACGGAAAGTACCGTCTTGGTAACCATTGACGATGTTTTGCTCATCGGCCGTAGCGACATAATTCGCAAACCAATCCCCTGACTTCACGTCGGAAAGAAGGTTACTTGCGCTGATGTTTGTTTTGATTTCAGCGTCATTCGCCATGAGTACGATCTTCAGCGCCTCGGCACGAGTGATTGCCTGACTTGGTTTGAAATAATTGCCGGCATAACCTTTGATGATGCGATTGTTTTTGAGCGCCATGACCGGATTGGTAAACCACTGCCCAGTCGGTACATCACGGAAATTAACCGGACGACGATATTTGCGATCTGCTCCCTCCGAAGTGTCTTCCTTGGTCAAATCCTCACCGATCTTACCAGTCAAAATATTACCGTCCTGATCAACCATCAAACGCTCACCCGCCTTGAGCGGATAACTGTCACCCGTGCGCCCGTCCTCGATATCGATCGCACCCTTGATGAGATCATAAATTTCCACACCGTCCTTCACGATCACATCGATAATCGTACCACGAATCACGGCATTCACGCTCTTGGTGCGGACTTCCCATGACATGTCTGTGTCTTTCTTGTCAAAATCATAACGAATCTGACCATCTCCCTGCGAATAAATAATTTGGTCATTTTTCGCTTCCTTGATCGTCACTTTGGAATTTGCGGCAATGTGCATCTTGGTAAATCCTCCGAGATCCACGTCGAGCGCACCCGCCGAAGTCGTCGAGATCGTGTCCCCGATCGCAAAACTCACGAGCCTGTTGGTGCGAGAAGCAGCCGAACCGGAAGCCGTGTCCATGATTTCCTCGAGAGAAATGCGGCGACCATCACGAGTAACTTGCACCACGTCATTTAAATTCAAACCGGAAGCCACCATCACTCTCTGACCCGCACCACCGAGCATATTTTTGAATTTGGTTACTGTGGCGAGCACACCCTTGCTGATCGAATAACTGCTGTCGCTACCTGCATCGCCACTGTTTGCGACGATGTTGGTGATGAAAGTACTGAAAAATGAGAAGTGTTTGGTGTAGATTACCATGTCACCTCCTTCCTCGGCATAACAATGCCCGTTTTCAGAAAGTTTACTGTTGGCATCGTCCTGATTATCGATATCCAAAATGGAACAAACCGGCACATCAACCCACTGACCATCACCGAGATCCTGATCGTAGTACATCGCTTTGCGCTCACCCTGCCCCGGAATAATGATACGAGCTGCCTTGTTAATCTTGATTTCATTTTTCATGTCCCCCACCTTGAAAATAGTCTTGAGCTCCTCGTCATCAGTGACACCGTAATTACTTGGGCTGTCTGTGATAGTCGGCACGATCACCTCACCGTTCCAGTCGTCATCAGCGGTGAGCTGTGTCCCACGCAAATCAAACTCGACACTGATACCACTTTTTTTACGTTTAATTTGCAATTTCTCGCTGTCACCGGTGAGTGTCACGGTTTTCTTTCCACTTTCGGTTTTGGTCACAGTCGAAAGATCGAGCTTCACCTCGTCCTCGTCGTCCTCATCGTCCACCCAGACATTTGCGAGTTTGTCCACGTCAGCATTTTCCAGCGAGAATTTGGCTGCTTTTTCGACTCTTTCAGTTTCTTCGTGAGTGTTGAGGGTTTGGTCTTCGTTACCGGCAGCCACTCTCTTGTAAAGAAAATCTTTTCTCTCGCCTCCGTCCAAACGCACGTAAAATCCCGTGTTGCCACCTTCGTTCACATTCGCAAAAACCTTCACCGGACCTGTGTATCTTGTCCAGTTTGCATCGGTCGCATCAAAAGCGTACTCGATAACCGTGTCAGGTGACTTGGTGGTTTTGTTTTCGTCGGTGTAGGCGGTCAGTGTAATCTCGAGATCCGGATCGGAATAATCACCCGAAGCAGGAGAAACGGCTACGTCCGGTGTCAAGGAAGCAACTATTTTTACGGTTTTGGAGCTGGAGGCAGATGACCACTTATCACCCCCAAATCTCTGCCAAACCTCGAGTGTGTGCTCACCGTAACTTAGTTTATTTTCGGGAATGAATGAATTGGCGGTAGTTTCCACTGGAGTGGCACCGTCGAGGCTGTATTTAAAAGTATCGTCAGCATTCTCATCGGTACTCTGCCATGTCCAAGTCGGCTTGCCATTTGTGGTCACGTCTTTTGCGGAATAAACGGCCGGAGGGGTGATGTCGGTCACAGGTGCCTCGTAATTAATCCAAACTGAGCGGATTTCGGAAACTTCGTCAGGGTGCCCCTCGTGCCTAACCTGAAAATTAAACTGGTTCAAGCCCTCTGTGAGGGTGAGCTCGGTGATAGGATAAGCCTTCCAATTCGTTCCTCCGTCCTGAGAATACTCGAGTCCGGTGGCTCTCTCCGAAGGCGCATTCCACGTCATTTTCACTTTTTGGGTGGTGGATTTGTAGGTGTCCTCGCCTGTGGACTGGAGGTTTTGTGTCTTGCCGGAGCTGTCGGTGTAGGTGAAACCCAAGCTGGTGATGAGAGGGCGGAGGTCACGCACACAGCGGACGGAGAGCATGTCGTAGTAACCCTCTACGCCACTCGCCATACCCTGACGACGCACCGGCGTACCCTCCTTATAAACCTGATACGCCCACTTCACGCCACTGTTCTTGTCCGTATCTGACCAACAAATATTAAATTCCCAATTATATTTGTCATCTTTATACACAAAACCAGTACCGTCATAATAATTCCCGCCGAAATAATTTATATTAAGATTGCCCTTGATAGAATTACCATCACCCACATAAGTACAATTAGTACCACTACATGTTCCAGGAAATATTTCACTACTCACACCTAGACCCCACCACTGATCACTGGTAGGCACATGCCATTCATCGCCGAGAGCCTGACAGGCAGCTACGGCAGCAGTGTAGGTGTAGAGCTTGCCATAGTTAGTTGCGCCACGAGGATTGTCTGCATAATTACCTGAAGCAGGATCCCAAGTCGTATGTGAGCCGGCAAGCTCGGTACAACCAGTCAGATCCTGATCCAGATTCATGTTTAGGTTTTGTTTCGTCCAACACTGACCACTGACCACGCCTGTGCTGTGACCGAGGATACTGTCGCCACACTTGTCCGCAGCCTGCGCCGTAGAAATACAAAAAAGCAAACCAAAGACGCCCAAGAGCGACCACACTGGGGTAATTTTTTTGAGATTAGACATTTTATTTTTGGTAAAAGAAATTTACTTGTTTACATTATAGTGATTTCGAGTCTTTGTGCAAATATTTGTGGGAGAGATTTTTAGGATTTTTTCAGAATCGGGAAAATAAAAAAGGCGGGCTGTACAAAAGTACAACCCGCCGTGTTCCTTGGGGGGGGGTGGATCAGTGCTACACCGCACTAATCCTCACTACCGCTCACTACCGGCCACTACCACCGCCGCCACCGGGACCGCCACCACCGGAGCTGCCACCGGAGCTGCCGCCGGAGCTGCCACCGCTGGAGCTGGAGGAGCTGGAGCTGGCCGAGCTGGAGGAGCTGGAGGAGCTGGAGCCCGCACCCGCACTGCTACCACCTGTATCACCACCACTGCTGCTTCTGCTTCTGCCGTCACGAGATTTGTGCGAGATACGCACTGACCAGACGCCACCCTGATCATCTGTGATGACTACCCACTCGTTTTTGCCACCGGCGCTGTGGACTTCCGCTTCCCCTTTGAAATCGAGGAAACTTTCGCCCGCATTGTCGGTGAGCACAGGTGAGGTCAGCTGGTTGTTGCCACCCTTCGGAGCGATGTACCGCAAAATTACATTTGCGTCACTGCCCGGAGAGAAAGCAACTTCCTTGCCGTTCACACGGATTTTCATAGTTCTCCATGTGAGGAGCTTGACCTTCGGCAACCGAACATCAACCGAACCGTCAGGCTTTTTTTCACCCGCTGCGATACGTGCCAAGTCGTCTTCGAAGAACATGATTTTCATCTTTTCTTGGAAGTACTTGCGCTCGGCATAGTACAGGTTGTTGTAGTTGCAACCCATGAAACCCGCACCCAGACGTGCATAATTGTCACGCCTGACCTTGAGGTTTTCCTCAGCCTTGGCCAGATTTTTCTTGGCCCGTTTGAGGTTTTTCTTGACAACGGCGATCTCACTCTGGGTGAAATTATCAACCTGCTTGTCATAACTCTTGTAACTCAACTGCACATCTTCTCCGGCCCACGAGGCCGAACCGATCGCCAACACGGCGATCAAAACCGCTAACATTTTTTTGTACATAAACATAGCACTCTCCTTTTTCTTCCTTGGAAAACAAAAAAATTTGATAAACTTTTTGGACAGCGTGGCGTGCTGTGGTGGTGTAAGTGTAAAGGAACATTTACTAATTCAGACCACAAGTCCGATTTAGTTTGCACATTATATGACCATGTTTCATTTTTGTCAACCCAAAAATATCCTCATAATTTAAAAAGCTGGATTTTGGCTTATTTGGGCTATCAAAAAATATAAAAATATGGTAAAATATAACCGATGGAAATACTTTTATTACTATATTTGGGACATTTTGTTGGGGATTACCCCCTGCAAAGTAACTGGATTTATCGCCAAAAAATCAAAAGTGCGATGGGCGGGCTTTGGCATATTTTGGATTTGCTGGTGGCGTATTTGATTTGTTTGGCGCCGTTTTTTTACATTCGAGAGGTGCAGATTTCAGTTGCGCTGATTTTGACGATTCATTTTGTGCAGGACGTGCTGAAAGTGAATTTCAATAAGGAAATGGATCACGAGCGGGAAAGTTATTTTGCAGATCAGTTTTTGCATCTTTTGTTTACGACTTTGATTTATTTTTGGATTTTGGCGCCGATGGGACATCTCACTCCGCAATTTGGAGAGATTTTTTACCTCAATCCGATCCACATCGCCTACGCTCTCGGGCTGGTTTTGGTGACTTATTTCGTGGACGTAACGCAATACATACTTTACACCGACAGTCAGGTTACTTTTCACCGCAACTGGAGCTACCTCACCAAGAGCGCACTGATTTATTCTGCGATTTTTTGGGGATACATTTATTTATTCTAAATGAATTTTTTACGCAAAAATATCGGGGAGCTGATTTTGGGAACGGTACTCTGTGGGATTTTTGCGGGGCTGATGCAGGTCGATCTGCTCGCCGGCACAGCTGACAATTTTGACTTTCAGGTTTTTGATTATCAAGACAAAAAACCGAACGAAAAAATCGTGATCGTGGCACTCGATGATGCGACGATCAACAATCCGGAATTCAAAAGATACCAAGACATCGACCGTGCGGATTACGCTCAGGTCATCGAAAATATTCTCGCTCAAAATCCGAGTGCGATCGGGGTGGACGTGTTTTTTTATAATGAATCGGAAGACGAAACCAAAGACGCCAAACTGGCAAAATTGTTTCAGGAAAATGCAAATCTGATCACAGCCAACGAATGGCTCGCTGATGAACAAAAACTTCTCAATCCAGCGGAAAATCTGAATATACCTCCGAGTCAGCTCGGCTATGTGAACGTGTACTCAAATTCGCAAAATGAAAAAAATCTGATCAATAAAGTTGATGTGCATTTCAATCCGGCGGCACCCTACTCTACCGAAAACGAACCGCTGATGATTAAAGTTTATCGGACACTTTCGTACGGTCGCCAAAAAGCATTTTTTGATCAGGAAAAAAATATCTATGCCATCACCCGCAACACCGAGGAGGCGATTGTCCCGATTCAGAACAGGGGCATCAATGTGAATTTTTACGGAGAACCGAAAAGCTACGAGATGATTTCGTTTTATGACGTGTGGAGTGGGTCGGTTGCTCCGGAGATTTTCGAGGACAAAATCGTGCTCATCGGGGCGACGGCTTCAGACATTCACGATGAATTTTTTACGCCGACGAGTCGAGGTGAATTTATGTCGGGGGTGGAGATTCATGCGAATTTTTTGCAGACGATTTTGGAGGGAAATTTCCTGACTTATCAGACCTCTCTCCAAAAAATCCTGATGATTATTTTGGTTTTTGCGATGTTGTTTGCGGTGTTTAATTTTGGTGGATTTGCGTTGCATCTCGGACTCAGTATTTTGCTCGCGGGAGGATTTTACGGGCTGGCGATTTTGAGTTACAAAAATGGATTTTTGATTTCGTGGAGCTGGCCGGTGGGATTTATTTTCTTGTACTGGACGGGAGTGCACACGTTGCGTTTTATCCAGTCGGAAAAAGCCAAACAAAAAATTCGCAACGCCTTCTCGAAGTACGTCGCCAAGGACGTCGTGGATCAGATTCTCAAAAATCCTGACAAAATAAATCTCGGTGGGCAGTCCCATGAGGTGACGATTTTTTTCTCGGATCTGGTGAATTTCACGCACCTCAGCGAGAGCCTGACTCCGCACGAGGTTACGACCATGATTAATATTTATTTGAGCGAGATGAGTCAGATTATTCTCACGGAAAAAGGGACGATCGACAAGTACATCGGTGATGCGATCATGGCGTACTGGGGTGCGCCACTCCCCTGCTCTGACCACGCTTTTCGCACTTGTCGGACGGCGCTCCTCCAGCGTAAGGCACTCGCCAAGGTAAATGAAAAACTCAAAAATCACAACCTGCCGACCATCGACATGCGTATCGGAATTGCTTCGGGAAATGTCATCGCCGGCAATGTCGGAACGCACGAACGCATGGAATACACCGTCATGGGCGACAACGTAAATCTCGCTTCTCGTCTGGAAGGAATCAACAAGCAGTACGGCACTCACGTCGCAGTTGCGGAGGGAACGCACGCCCTTATCAGGGATAAATTTTTCACACGGGAGCTCGACTCAATCCGTGTCAAAGGTAAGGATCAACCGATCAAAATTTACGAATTGATTTGCGAGAAAAATGAACTCACCCCTGAACAAAAAATTTGTACAGAAAATTATGAAAAGGGACTCGCAGCCTATCGTGAACAAAACTGGGAGCAGGCCGAAAAATATTTCGCAAAAAATAAATCCGACCAAACTTCTGAAATTATGCTGAAACGAATCGCTCAGCTCAAACAAATTGACCTTCCCAAAAACTGGGACGGCGTGCATACTTTTTCTAGCAAATAACCCACAAAAAAATGCAACAAGAATCACAAGTCATGCCTATCACGCTCGAGGAAAAAGTGAAATTTCTCGAATCACACCCTGCCTTCCAGACGCTGCCTGAGCCACCGGATTTGACGGCTGTGGCAGAGATTTTGCAATACCAAAAATGTAGCGCCGGTTACACTTTTTTTAGTCAGGGCGAGGAGGCAAATGCGCTTTTTGTTTTGCAGGCGGGCGAGGCGATCGTGAATCAAAACGGACAAAATCTCGCCGAGCTTCACGCTGGAGATATTTTTGGTGAGATGGGAATTCTCTCGCAATCTCCACGCAACGCCACCGTGACCGCCACGATAGATTGTCATTATTTTGTATTGCCGGCGTTCTCCCTCATCGACCTAAACTCTCGCAATGAAAACGTCAAAAATTTTTTTGAAAATCTAATTCATTCTCGTTCTTAATTTTATAAATCATGTTCAAAAACATTCCCTTTCTTGCCGGCATTCCTCAGGAGCTGTTCGAGCAAATCGTCACTCAATCCGAGAAAAAAGAAATCGGTGCCGGTGAAATTATTTTTAATGAAGGTGATGAGGCCGATGCCATGTACTCAATCTCAGTGGGTGAGGTTGATGTTTACAAAAATATCGAAGGTCAGCAAACCAAGCTCAACACTCTCAAGGCTGGCGATTTCTTTGGAGAGATGGCACTCGCAACAAAAC
>CAZJIT010000025.1:4300-8203 GCA_964546155.1 uncultured Candidatus Peribacteria bacterium | reverse complement strand
AAAAATTTAGACGCAAAAGGCGTAGAAGCTAGAAATAATTTATTTAACTCACCAACAGTATTATTTTTGTTAAGTAGGGGTAAAAATGCCACAGATAAATGGAGTCTTGAAAATCCATTTGATGAAAAACAAAATGATACAGCTGATATTTTAGTGGTGGAAGATGATAAATATGAAATTATTGATATAAAAACAAGAAATATATCAAAATCAGCACAACCACCAAATATCATATCTGCCTACAAATTAGCACAACTCTGTGCAAAAATGATTGATAATGATGATTATGATGTTTTGACAATTAATTACTTTGAAATCGATTGGGATTTAGAAGGTAACAAATTAATTTGTAGAGACGCACATAATGTAAATCTTTTTAAATCAAATCCTGAAAATCTATATATAAACTGGGCAGCTGCAATGCAGGTTCAATTTCATGTGTGTGATTTAGATCAGACTTTTCAAGGAGATATGAAGCAATGGGCAAAAGAATATCTAAGACATTTTGTTACACAAGCAAAGAAAAGAGCTGATGATATGATAACAAAATTCGTTAAGCCCTTTGAAAAATATTTATCATAATTTATTTATCCCATTCAATAAGACCAATAACCCCTCCACCAAGTTCATTAAACCTCTTATCAATTTCCCTTTTTTCTCTTCTTTTGTTTTCTTGATAAATATCCGCTCTAAGCGTGTCAGCAGGTGTTTTTCCTTTTGTAGATATTATACCCTGCTTAAGAGCTTTCTCAATAATATCTTTTGTGCTTAATGGTTTTTTTTCAGCCTTTAAAATTCTATAAGCCGCCTCAACCTTACTATACATATGTTTATTTTTAATAGTATTAAATTACGATTTTATGTTATTACAAAGTCAACGGATAGTCAACGAATGAGAAATAAGGAGTTTTGAAAAATCAAATACAATAACAAAAAGCCCACCAAAAACAGAATAATATGGATAAATTTTTCAAAAATACGCAAGGCACGTTGCACTCTCACTCCGCTATCGCTCCGTTCGGCTCGCCTAACACAGTATATGCGGTTCGCTCGTTGCACTTCGCTCTCCCATATTTTGCTCCGTTTCACTCCGCAAAACATCGCATATACTGAAAGGTTATTTGAGCAGATGAGTTAATTCTTCCACAACCTCCCGACTCTCCTCACACCAAACCAAAAAATCTTTAAACATCTCATCCGCTTGCTCAATCAAGCATTTTGCAGCCTCCAACCATTTGGGCTCAAGTTCGATTCTCACCAATAAAGGTTCGTCAAATTCAGAAACTTCCTCCAAAGTTGGCTTTCTGCCTAATTTTCTGCTTAAATGTTCATAGACCCTTTTGGTCGTCGGTTCTATCCGCGTCAATGAACCCCCACCAAAAAGACTTGTAAGATTATTTTTCTTGAATCCGAATTGCCCAGCCGTTTACGATGGCTTGGCCGGTTTTGTTTTGTGCGGAAGATAAAATTCTCTGGAGGGTGCTTTGCGAAGTTTGCATTTGCTCGGCGGATTGTTTTTGGTCGAGTTTTTCGACGTGCTTGAGGCGCAGAGCTTCCCACTCTTCTACTGTTAATTCTACTATTTTGGTTTGACGAAGAGGCACTCCATTTGGTTTATAAAAATTCACCATAGGAGCACCTCTCAGTCGTCGTTGGCATCTTGGTCTAGGCATTATTCGGCTTTTTTGGATTTACGAATAAGATCTAGGCGTTGGGTGAGGAATTTTTCTTGTTCCTCTAGAGATAGGCATTGGCGTAAACCGCAACCCATTCCGCGTCCGCCTTGTGCTGGTTGTGCGTCTGGGCATTTACCCATTCCACGACCTGTCATTGGGCCTTGTCCGTTTGGACCGGTTCCGTTTAGATTTGGCATAATTTTGGAATTAAATAATAAGTCTATAATGAATATATACCCATAAAGAAATATTGTCAAATAAAAAACCGACTCAAAGATGAGCCGGCTGTTTTAGTTTTGTTTACTTGCGATTCTTGATTACACGATCCACCAAACCGTATTTCACGGCTTGTTCTGCTGTCATGAAATTATCACGGTCAGTATCCTTCTCAATCGTTTTCACATCTTGCCCGGTATGCTTGGCGAGGATTTTATTTAGGCGATCTTTAGTCTGGAGCATATGATCCGCATGAATCTTAATCTCTGTGGCTTGTCCCTCCATACCACCGAGTGGTTGGTGGATCATTACTTCAGCATTTGGCAGAGCAAAGCGCTTTCCTTTTGCACCACCTGCGAGCAAGACAGCGCCCATACTAGCCGCGATTCCTACACAAACAGTACTAACATCGCAGCGAATAAGCTGCATGGTGTCATAGATTGCTAGGCCGGCAGTGACATGTCCACCCGGAGAATGCACATAGAGAGTAATATCCTTCTCAGGATTCTCAGATTCAAGGAATAAGAGCTGAGCAATGACGTTATTGGCGACGCCATCATCAATCGCACTTCCGAGGAAGACGATACGATCTTTGAGCAAACGAGAATAAATATCGTAGGCGCGCTCCCCTGCTGAGGATTTCTCAATCACAGTTGGGATGAGATAGTTATTTGTAATTTCTTTTTTGGTCATTAGATTTGTTTATTTTTTCTTGTACTAATTATACCAAAAAAACGCTCAAAAAGCGATTAAGATAACTTGACAAAATTTACGCGAAATATTCTTCAAAGAATTCTTTGCATTCTTTGAGACGCTTTACAACCGCTGCATCACTGTGTCCAGAGTGCAATTCACTAGGGCGAACTTTGATAGAAAAATGTCCGAGGTAACCATCACGTTTCATTTTTTTGAGGAAAGATTCTATCGGTAAACGGCCTTCATTGAGCATGGCATGGTCTTTTTCTCCACGATAATTACTGAGGTGGACGTGCATAACAACCTTCTTCATCTTCTCATAAAAATCCAGTAGTCCGATATTGCGACTGACTAGGTTGGAAACGTCTAGGGTTACTTCATGAAAATCACGCATGTCAGTGAGATTGGTCATGCTATATTTCGGTAAAAAGCCCAATACACGCTCATCCGGTACGTTCATGAGACAGATTTTCATGTGGCCACGTGCTCTAAGCTTCGGTACGTTATCCTTAATCCAGCCACTCGCTCCAAAGTCCATATAACCAGTTGGCTGAATGGTAACCATCTTGGCACCAACCGCATCTGCAACCTTATAGGCAATCTCCATGCGTTTCTTGTTGGTTTTTTGGGGAGCTTGTACTGCGATGATTTTCACACCTGTTTCTTTGCTGAGCATTTCCAGGTATTCAGGATTTTGAGTATCAAGCCTTTTCGGATTAATGGCTAATTCTACACCATCAAAACCCGCTTCCTTGGCGAAATGGAAAATACGGTGAAGTCCGTAGTTCGAAAGTGAATCTGTGTGTAGTAGTAGCATTGATTATATTATAGCATTTTTAACTTTTTTTCTCAATGCGATCTCCGGTAAACCCGCACTGTGCAAAGTAAGGCTTCAAAACCTCTGGAATGGTGATTGAGCCATCGGCGTTTTGGTAATTCTCCATCACTGGAATCAGCGCTCTAGGACTAGCAATACAGGTGTTATTGAGAGTATGACAAAATTGCGTTTTGCCGTTTTCATCTCGGTAGCGGAGGTTGAGGCGACGTGCCTGAAATTCCCCGAAAGTCGAGCAACTGTGTGTTTCCCCATACGAATTACGAGAAGGCATCCACGATTCAATGTCATTCTTGTAATATTGACCTTGCCCCATATCCCCGGTACAAACCGCCACGACCCTGTAAGGAATTTTCAAAGCTTGCATAACTTCCTCGGCATTTTGCAAAAGCTCAGCATGCATTTTCTTGCTCTCCTCAAAATCATTTTTGCACACGATGACCTGTTCGACCTTATGAAACTGATGCACGCGATAAAGCC
>CAZJIT010000025.1:0-4290 GCA_964546155.1 uncultured Candidatus Peribacteria bacterium | reverse complement strand
CCCCGCCGTATCCTTGCCATAAGTCCCTGCTTCGCGACGGAAACAAGCTGAAAGCGCGCAAGATTTGCGGGGAAGAGAGTTTGGGTCAAGAATTTCATCACGGTAAAAACTAGTCAAAGCCACCTCCGCTGTTCCGACCAAATATTTGTCATCGGATTCAATATTTTCTCCGGGTTTTTTAACTCCAACTGCATAGGCTTGCTCCTCTCCTCCCGGGAAATAACTTGTGCCTTCCATCGCCTCGTGATTAACCAAAAGCGGGACAATCTGAGGTTGATAACCTTTTTTAGCGAGGTGCTGAAGGGTGAATTGCAAAAGTGCCCATTCCATAATCGCCCCTGCGCCGGTGAGGAAATAACTGCGACTGCCTGCGATTTTCACCCCACGCTCGGTATCAATCATTCCCAAATCCTTACCCAGGTCGGCATGTGATTTTATTTCAAAATCAAATTGCGGAATTTCGCCCCAAGTACGGAGTTCTACATTTTCGCTATCGTCCTTACCAACCGGAGTTTCTGGGCTAGCAGGAGTTGGTACGAGGAGCATGATTTTGCGGAATTTCTCCTCGACAGTTTTGAGTTTATCCTCAATTTCTTTTTCTTGCTCCTTGGACTCGCCCAGAGTTTTGGCAGCTTCGGCGCGTTGTTCTGGCGGGAGTTTGCCGATTTCGGCACTTTGCGCTTTCTTCTCGGCACGGAGTTCATCTACTTGTTTGATGAGGTCACGGCGCTGATTATCTAGCTCTAGGAGCTGATTCCAGTCTATTTGAATATTTTTATTTTCGGCACCTTTTTTGCAGAGGTCGAGATTTTCGCGAATGAAATTTATGTCTAGCATTTTATTGGGAAAAATTTATGTTTGAATTATAAATTAAAAGTTTCTCTGGGTCAAAAAGTCTTGCATTTTGGGGATGAAAAATGTTAAATGGGGTACATGGGCGAGTGGTGAAATTGGTAGACACGCTAGTCTTAGGAACTAGTGCATTCGTGCTTGAGGGTTCGAGTCCCTCCTCGCCCACCAAATTAATTTCCCATTTTATCGGGGTTAGTGTTTTGAGATGGCGCAAAATCCAAAAATAATCACATTTTGGCAAGAAAAAATGATTTGCAAGAATGTAAAAATATTTTATAATCAGGTGAGCCAAAAGTGGAGAGTTTTACTCCACTTTTTTATTTTTTGGCTAATCCAAGCCATAAAAAAATTCTTGACAACGCTTTTAAAAAAATATAGACGGATTTTTGTTTTACCCTAGCCATTTCCCTTGCATTCACCCCGTTTAAGCCCTTAAAATAAGGGTGTCTTATAAATTAACTTATTGTTATCATGACAAAGCAAGAGCTCATCAACGCTGCTGCTACAAGCGCTGGCGTTACTAAAAAAGCTGCTGCAGACGTAATTGAGGCTGTATTGGCTTCTGTTACTAAGTCTCTCAAGAGCGGTAAGTCTGTAACCATCACTGGTTTCGGTACTTTCCGTGTTAGCAAACGTGCGGCTCGCACAGGTGTTAACCCACGCAACCCATCTCAAAAGATCAAGATCCCTGCAATGAAAGTTCCTGCTTTCAAGGCTGGTAAGGGTCTTAAGGAGGCTGTTCGTTAAATCGAATAAGACACTTCAAAACCACCTTCGGGTGGTTTTTTTGTTTGACAATTATTTTTTGCGCGCTAAAATCTAAACAAGACAAAATAACTCCACTTATAAAGGGTTGCCCTCAGCTTAGAATAAAATTTTCGTAACGTACGATAAATTTTACTCACGCTGCCCTATGGACTCGGACTTGGAACTTTATTCCTTCGTCCTAAAGTCCTCCGGTCGGGCTCCTCACATTAACTTATGAAATTTGCAGTTTCCAAAGAAGTCGGGTATGGGTTGCAGGGCTTAATTTGCCTTGCTAGGAGCGGAGATAACAAGATTTCCACCAAACAGATCGCTGAAGAGGAAAAAATCCCTCTTCCTTTCTTGACCAAGATTTTTCAAAATCTAAATAAGGCTGGGATTGTGGAATTATCTCGTGGGAAATCTGGTGGGGTGATTTTAGCGAAGCCTGCGAAGAAGATTTCTCTTTTGGAGATTATTGAGGCTTTGGAGATTAGTACAAAGTTTTGTGATTGCCAGAAACAATTTTTTGGTCAGGAATGTCACAATAAAAAATGTCATCTCAAGCCCGTTTGGGAAAAGGCGGAGAAGTCTTTGCGCAAAATTTTTGAAAGTACAAAATTATCTCACCTTATCTAATGGCTAAAAATAAACAAAAAATCCGGGAAGTTTATTGTGATCATTCCGCGACAACTCCGCTTGATCCAGAGATTTTGAAAAAAATGACACCTTATTTTACCAAGAAATTTGGAAATTGTTCGGCATTACATTCCCGTGGGCAAGAGGCTCACAAAGCGCTAGATGAAGCCCGAAATCGGGTTGCCAAGATTCTGGAATGTGAGCCTGAAGAGGTAATTTTTACTAGTGGAGGAACCGAATCGGATAATCTCGCGCTTAAAGGAGTGCTTGAAGCGTATGGTGCGGGGCATAAGCGTGGGCGACGTGGGCATCTCATTGTGAGCAAGATTGAGCATCATGCGATTCTGGATACGGCGAAATATCTCGAGAAGCAGGGGTTCAAGGTGACTTATTTGCCAGTGGACGATGATGGCCTCGTAGAGCCAAAAACTCTTGAAAAGGCGATTCGCAAGGACACGCTTTTGGTTTCTGTTATGTATGCGAATAATGAGGTCGGGACGGTTCAGCCGATTGAGAAATTGGCGCAGATTTGCCGGGAGAAAAAAGTTTTATTTCATACGGATGCGGTGCAGGCGCCGGGGGCTTTGCCTCTTTCTGTGAAGAAACTCAAGGTGGATCTCATGAGTCTTTCGGGGCATAAATTTTATGGTCCACAGGGAGTTGGAGTGTTGTATGCCAAGAAGGGAACGCGCCTTCAGAGCCAAAATATCGGAGGTGGGCAGGAGGAAAAGCGTCGTGGTTCAACCGAGAACTTGGCGGGGATTGTGGGGTTTAGTTTTGCTCTTGAGAAGGCGGAGAAAAATCGTGAAAAAGAAACCAAGCGCCTGAAAACCTTGCGGGATAAATTCGTAAAAGAGGTCTTGAAGAAAATTCCCGATACGAAATATAACGGACATAAGACCAAAAGATTGGCTTGTAATGCGCATTTGTGCTTTGCGGGGGTGGAGGGTGAGAGTATTCTCATGCGCCTGAATGAGCAAGGCATTGAGGTGTCTACTGCTTCAGCTTGTGCGTCCAGTTCGCTTGAGCCGAGTCATGTTCTCCGCGCGATGAGATTGCCGATAATATTGGCGCATGGGTCTGCCAGATTCACTTTTGGGAAGTTGAATAGTACTCAGGATATTGCTTATATTGTACCGAGATTAGCACAGATAATTGCGGATTTGCGGAATATGAGCCCGATTTATGAGGAAGGCATGTTGGCCAAATTACTTAAAAACAAGAAATAATGATTTATAATAAAAAGGTTGAGGATCATTTTCAGAATCCTCGCAATATGGGTGAGTTGGACTCTCCTAGCGCCAGTGGGCAGGCCGGCAATCCGGTTTGTGGGGATATTATGCAGGTGCAGTTGCAGGTTGAAAATGGAATAATTACCGATGTGAAATTCAAGACTTTTGGCTGTGCGGCTGCGATTGCGACTACTTCTGCGCTGACTGAGTTGATCAAGGGTAAGAAAATTGCTGATGCTGAAAAAATCACATTTGATGATGTGATGAAATATCTTGGTGGCTTACCTCCGATCAAGGTGCATTGTTCTCAGTTGGCGGTTAATGCATTTCAAAAAGCGCTCCAGGATTACAAAAAGAAGAATTAGTCCTTTTTAATTCCCATGAGCTTGAGGACGCGTTTGAACAATGGCATTTTTTTGTTTGGGCGAATACCATGTGATTTCTCCTGCTTGGTAACAAAATCTTCAGCGACTTTTTCGGTCTTAGTCCAAATTTCCTTGGCTTTCTTCTCAGCGATTTCGCGATTTTCTTTACCGGATTTAGGCGAAAGAGCCATACCCACCACTGAACCGATTGCTCCGCCAATCACCACACCCATGAGGAGTTTATCCACTTTCTTGCCGGCTTTTTTGATATCTTTTTGCATATAATTTTAGTTTGGAGGTGCGAGCGGGATTCGAACCCGCGAATGATGGTTTTGCAAACCACTGCCTTACCACTTGGCTATCGCACCGTTTTTACCCGATCATTTTAATGCAAAAGATACTTTCGGTAAAGTCTAAATCTTGCAATTTCGCGTAAAATTTGGTAAAATGTAATGAAT
>CAZJIT010000024.1:3520-8269 GCA_964546155.1 uncultured Candidatus Peribacteria bacterium | reverse complement strand
AGATTGAGGAAGTTGAGGATTCTTCTGAAGAAGCTAAATAATCCAAATATTTTGTCTTTTTTGCGTAAAACCAGTATTGTTTTGAGTTTTTGTCTGCTTTTTGGGCAGGCGGATCTGGCGCATGGTTTTGCGGATTTGAGCGTCGATAATTTCGCTTATTATTCTATCCAAAACCTCGTCGAGGAGGGTGTAATCGACTCGGGGGCGTATTTTCGTCCGGAGGAGAGGATTACTCGTGGCGAGTTTATCCAAATGGTGATGAAAGGGCGAGGAGCTGACGAGCGGGCGCAGGATTTGCTTTATGCGCATTTGGAGAAGAAACACACCTACGCCGATCTGCCGGACGTGCCGGTGGGATCGCCGTACGCCGGTGCGGTGAGCTGGGCGGTGGACTCAGACATCGTCGGTGGCAAGTCTGACGGACTTTTTCATGGTGATGAAGGGCTCAATCGAGCCGAGGCGAGCAAAATCATCACGCTGGCTTTTCTCGGAGGAGAAACCGACCTGACCAGCAGTCCGTATTTCGAGGATTTGGATATTTACGCTTGGTACTACCCCTACGTTCTCACTATGAACAATACCCGCATTATGCGAGGTTACGCTGACGCACTGGGCAATTCGCTCAATAAATTCGGCCCAAATAACCTGCTCACTCGGGCGGAGGCGGCGGTGGTGCTCGAGCGGTGTTTGGCGACGGCGGACGTGCAGGACGACAGCGCCCTCTCGCTCAACGCCTACGCCAGATCAGCGACTTATCTTCAGGTGGATTTCTCGGACAATTTGGTTAATGAAAATATCTCTCCACAGTCTTTTCAGATTCGGTCTGAGTCGGGGAAGGTTTTGGAGATTTATTCGGCTGAGCTAAATGACAAATCGAGCGTGGTGCTCACCACCAAACCGCAAAACAAAGACGAACTCTACACGCTCTCGGCGCACAATCTCAGCTCCAAGCAGGGCATGCAGATTGGCTCGGCGGGCAAGTCGGTTTCATTCCTCGGGTACAACCCCGACGGCGGCAAACTCACCATCACTCCGAGTCCGGAAATGAGCGCAGGCGGCACAGTCGGCACGCACGCCGCCCAACTCGAATTTCTCCGGCTCGAGCTGACCGCCGGCCTCGAAAACGGTGTTACAATTCAAAGTCTTGAAATCAAACGCCGAGGCATCGGTCACCCCGAGGAAATCCAAAACATCAGAGCGATTTACCAAGACGAAAACATCGCCGAGAAAAAATCTCTCCGCAGCGACGGCACCGTCACCCTCAACTTCAAACCTTACCTGATTTTGCGGGCGGGGCAGAGCGCCGAGCTTCAGATTTTGGCGGATTTCGCCGAGGTTTTGGACGGGACGACTTATCATTTTTTCGAACTAATGGAAATCGGCGTGTCAGGCAAAGTCGAGTTTGATTTTGAGGACGGCTTGCGAGGTCCGCAGTACAAACGAGTTCCCACTCCGAGCGGAATTCTCAGCTACACCGAGGCGGAGGTCACCGGCGAATTGGAAATCGAAAAAACCATGACCCTCGCCGAGATCATGCTCCAAGCTCGCAATGAAGACATCGACATCACCCGAGTTATTTTCGAAAATGAAGGCACGGTCGATGATCGCTGTTTCGAGGACGTGGAATTGCGAATCGACGGACGCCGAGTAGCCGATCGCCTCGACGAAGCTGATGACGAACGCCTGATTTTTGATCTGAGCGACGACCCCTACACCCTCACCAAAAATTCACAAGAAAAAATGACCCTCAAAGGCAAACTCACCTGCGGACTGGGCGACACTCTCGCATTGCACATCGACGACAAGTCCGGCATCTCGGCGACGGGGGTGAAATACGGCTACGGCGCACAAATCGTACGGGGGACGGAGTCGGTCATCGCCAGCGAGCGTGACGTGACCGGCGGGACTCTCAGCATCACGCCGTCTTCGAGCAATCCAAACAACCTGCTCATCTACGCCAACGGCACCTCCGAAAAAACAATCGCCGCCTTCCGCCTCAAAGCAAACGGGGAGGATTTGGTTTTGGAAGATCTAGATTTCGAGCTGACGACCGAGGGCATGAGCGAGCATTTTTTCGAGGAATTGACATTTTACTGGGGTGGGCGAGAGGTCGAGGTTTTCAGTCCCAAGAATCTCGCAACCCAAACTCTGACCGTCAGCGGGCCACTCGAGCTCGATTCCAACCGCACCAAAACTCTCACCGTCAAAGCCAAAATGGGCAAAATTCTCACGCAGGAGGAGGGCAAATTTCAGCTGAGCTGGCGGGCGCTGAGCGACGAGGCGGTTTTGTTCGACGCAGAGAAGGTCACAGATGGCTCACAATTACGTCGTGAGGAGGTTTCTCCGTCAGGAGAGCTTACGATCTATGGCGGAGCGATACGGGTCATAGAGGACAAATAAATTAGTTTTTTTAAGTATTCATGAAATGAATGTAGGACAGAAAATCCAAGAAGCCTGGAACATCACGCAAATTAATCACAAATTACGCTGGTTTGGTTTTATTCCCGCACTGCTCACCACGCTGGTCGGGATCGGGTGGCTGGTTTATCAGTACGCTTCTGTGGGCAAGGTTTTCTTTGGAGAATGGGCGAATCTGGACAAATATTTCGGGGTGGCGATTGACCTCGCCAAGCAAAACGGTGAGTGGTCGCTGGCACTCGGGATCGTGGCAATTATTGTCGTAATTTTGTATTTGCTCTTGCCGTCTTTGTTTCAGGCGGGGCTGATCCACATGTCCGATGAAGCCGTACACGATCGCCGAGTGAGTTATTCGTCCGGTTTTGCGCACGGCATTCTCAATTACCTCCGCATCTTCGAATTTCACACTCTGATTAGTCCGCTGAGCATTATTTCGATTATTTCGCTGGCGTCGTGGATGCTCCGCTGGAACGGCATGGAAACCCTCAAAGTCGCTTGGCCGATTTTCTTACTTTTGCTTCTGCTCTCATTTTTGGTCAATTTTCTGTTTTCGTTTGTGGATTATTTTATCATTTTGGGTCGGCACTCAGTTTTTGACAGCATGGGCAAGAGCGCCAAAATGGTCATTCTCAACCTGCCCGAAACGGCGCTGATGATGGTGCTGATGATGTTTATCGGTATTCGCATTTTGATCAACATTGTTTTGATTTTGCTCATTCCGGTGCTGGTTTTGGTGGCGGTGGCGTATTTTTCGAGCTTGAGTCTGGGTCTTTGGGGAATTCTAATCGCAATTTTGGTGGTGCTGGTTTTGGTGGGTGTGGTTTCTTATCTCAATGCCACGATCAACGCTTTTGCAACGGCGGTGTGGGTTTTGACTTACCACGAATTGTTCGAAAAGAGCAAAGATCAAATGTAAAAAACTATGCAAAAAAACAAAAATCATCTCGAGCTTTTGGATTGGCATATCGTGCTGCTTTACATCGGGCTGATGTTTTTGGCGGTGAGTAGTTTTGGCTGGGGCGATGGCGTGTTTTTGCAGGTGGTGCAGGGGAGGATCGCCGCTCTCAACCCGCAGATGGTTTGGTTTACGACTTACGGTTTTGTGCTGGCGTTGAGTTTGCTTTTGGCGTGGGTTTTCACCCTCCCTGCGAATCAAAAACGCTGGCTTGTGCCTCTGATTTTGGCTTTGTTCAGCGGATTTTTTCTCTCACACCTCGTGAAATACATTTTCCAAAACCAACGCCCCTACGATATTTTTGAGATTATCCCCCTCGTCAAAGAACGCACCCTGAGTTTTCCCTCGACGCACGCCACGCTGGCATTTTGTCTTTTTCCTCTGTTGCACGTTTTGCGTCCGTGGGTGAGCTGGCTTTGGCTAATCGTCGCTTTTTTGGTGTCATTTTCACGGGTTTATGTCGGGGTGCATCTCCCGCAGGAGGTTTTGGTCGGGGCGATTCTCGGACTTTTTATCGGGGACATGTGGCGCATTCTCGTCCAGAAATTCAATTTTTTTACGCACTGGGAAAAGAAACTCGAGCTGCGTCGCCAGATTTTTCACATGATTTTTGGCTTGCTGATCGTGTTTGCGGTGAAGTGGCAGGTCGTTCCGATTTGGTGTTTGCTCGTGATCGCCGTCGGTGGGATTTTCTTTTCTTTCCTGTCTTTGCGGGTCAATGTGCCGGTTTTGGAATATTTCCTCAAGCGCTTCGAGCGCAAATATCTGATGAAAGTTTTTCCGGGACGAGGGGCATTTTTCTTCGTTTTGGCGAGCTGGCTCACGCTTTATCTTTTCGATTTTTACGTCGCCCTGTCAGCGATTTTGATTTTGGCGCTCATGGATTCGTCAGCGCATTTCGTCGGCAAGTACTGGGGCAAAACCCCCAATCCGTTTAACCCAAACAAGCACCTCGAGGGTTTCGGGGTCGGTTTGGTGGCGGGTTTTTTGGGAGCGGTTTTTTTCGTGCCACCGTGGATCGCACTCTGCGGAGCGGTGGTCGGGAGCACGATCGAGGTCTTTGAGATCGAGCTCGGCAACCACAAAATCGATGACAACCTCACCATTCCACTGGCGAGCGGGCTGGTCATGAGCTGGCTTTATTTCAGTTTCTAGATTTTCGGGTGAGGTTTGGGTTTGAATTTGAATTATTTTTGTGAGCGATTCTTTGCTGCCGCAGGCCAAAACAAAAAACCATCGCTTTTTTTAATGTGCTTTTTATTCTAAAACCGCTGCACCGCCGTCACACTTTTTTCGCCCATCGGATTGCCGTGCTGGTCTAGCAGATTCTTGAATGTCAATTTGTAACTTTCCTCGGGCTGGTCGGTCATACCTCG
>CAZJIT010000024.1:0-3510 GCA_964546155.1 uncultured Candidatus Peribacteria bacterium | reverse complement strand
TCGGATTTTCAGCTTGAGAATGCTGTCGTAATGCTCCACGCTTACGATTTCCGGATTATCCTGCGCAGGATTTTTCACATTCAGATCTGCCAGCGAATAATTACTCGTGATCACCGCTCGATTGAGCAAAAGTGGCTCCGAAGTGTCCACCCAGAGCGTCGTCATGTCCGAAAAATGCTGGTTGGTGATAAAAGGCGGGTACACGTCCGCCAAAATCTCACCCACAAGCTCCGTATCCCGCTCGAGGACATTTTGGTAGAGGGCGTGATTTTCTCGTGTCTGGAAGTCCTCCGACCGCCAAAATCTCTGCCCGTCGCTGCGCACATCGACATTCATTTGCCACTCGCTACCCGACTGCTTGCTGAGGTAGAGCGAGTACTCGTCCACATATTTTTTCGGCAATTTATACTCGAAATCAAAACTGCGAGTTTCCCCGAGCGGGACGGCGATTTTTTGGCTGAGAACTGACTTGCCATGCTCGGTGTACGGCACGAGGAAATCGCTAACCAAAGCGATATTTTCCGGAGTGTAAACCCTGAGCCACCCGAAATAATCCCCCGTGAACAAACTCGATTTTTCGGGGTTGGTGAGGGTGACGGTGAGGTGCGCCGTCGCATTTCCGCTGGCGTCGATGTCCACGTGATATTTGGCTTCCCGATGCAGATAACGATCAGTTTTCTTCCCCCCGTAATTCGCCAAATTCAAATGCAAAAAATCCCCCTCGACCTCGGGCAGAGCGCCGTCATACTCCGTGAAATCTTCCTCCGCAAAATAAACCTGAATGTCTTTTTGGGCGAGCGATTCGTTCACGCTGGCGCAGATCTCGTCCCAATTCCACGGCGCTAACCCCTGCCAAATAATCCCCTTCGCAAAATCCTTGAGAAAATCCTTGCGAGTGGCGAGCGACTCGAGTGAGTGCGCATCGTCCGGACGGAGGAGCACCTCCAGCGTGTAAAACAAATTATTCTGCGTGAGAATTTTATTGTCCACGACGATGCCGTTGAGATGCCCGAGCAGATTTTCGATTGCACTGAAATTCACCGCCCACACACTCGCAAACTCAGTCTCCTCCTCAAAATTCAGATTGTACATGCGGACTAATTCTCGTGCTGAAGTAGGGAAGTCGGGGTCGGTATTCGCATCTCGAAAATAATGCCCCTCGTACCACACGCCGTCGTCCAACAGCTCATGCACGATCTCAGGAGCCTGCTCGGGAGCGTGTTTTTCCAGCGTGTAGCTGTCATAAATATTTATTTCAGGAAATCCCCAGCCCGTTTTCACCACCGCATACGCCCCGATAAATCCTCCCGTCGGTCGAGATTCGGCGTTGTTTTGGAGGACGATGAGATGCTGCTGCCCCGGACTAATCGCACTCCAAAAAAGCGGTGTCAGACCGCCCAGACAGATTCTCAGCCAAATCCCCAAAACCAAAACCAACCCCAAAATCCCACCCAAAATAATGAGCCTTTTTCTGCGGATTTGTTGCTTGTGAGTACGCATGCTCTGATTTTAGCGGAGGAATCGCTCGTGAGCAAATGAGTTTTTGCGGGATTTATGTGGCGACTCTTTTCTGCCGAAGGCCAAATCAAAAAACTCGCCTAAACTATTTCATTTCCGCCTTGAGAATTTTTTTCAGCTCAGGATTGCGTTTCGCCAGTCTGAGATTTGCCTTGAAATAACCCAAGTAATCCCCCGTATCAAGCCAATCCTCCTTGATCGGGCAAGCATAAATTTCCTTCTGATCCTTGAGCATGGCGATGAGTCCGTCCGCCAATCTTAGTTCGCCGTCCTTGCCTTTCGGAGCATTTTTCAGGTATTTCCAGATGTCGCCGGTTACCACGTACATGCCCACCATCGCCAAACAGCTCGGAGCCGCTTTCACACTCGGTTTCTCGACCATGTCCGTCACCCGCAAACGACCGAATTTTTCTTTTTTCACCGCTACGATTCCGTATTTCGAAACATCAGCCTGCGGAACTTCCTTCACCCCCACGACCGTCGCACCGGTTTTTTCGTGAAGTTTGATCAGCTTGTCGAGGACAGGATTTTTGGCATCAAAAAGCGTATCCCCAAACACAATCGCAAACGGTTTCTTGCCCACTTTCCACTTGGCGCTCATCAGCGCATCGCCGTCGCCACGAGGTTTTTTCTGCACTGCGAATTTGACTTTGGTTTTTTGCTCGAGGTCTTTGAGTGACTTGAGGAAGCCAATTTTCTTCGCCCCAAGGAATTTTTCCAGCGCCTTGTCCCGCTTGAAATGATTTTCGATATTTTTCTTGTCCGGACTGCGCACGATGATCGCCTCGCTGATCCCGCAAGCACTCGCTTCCTCCACGAGATACTGCAAAAGCGGTCGGTCAGTCATCGGGAGCATTTCTTTGGCGACGGACTTGGTTATCGGTAAAAGGCGGGTTCCTTTCCCACCGGCTGGAATTACGATTTTCATTTTAGGTAGTGATTTTAATAACTTTTGTTTGGAGGCGGGACGACTTCGGAATGGTTACCTGAAGCACACTTTCCTTGAAGCTCGCTTTGATTTTGTCATTTTCGGTCGGCGCCGGCAGAATAATACTCCTCGAAAATTTACCCCAAAAACACTCCTGCACGAGAGAATTATCCTGCGGGAGATTTGCCGGTTTCTTGCGCTTACCCTCGATAGTGATGATGTCGTCCATGATTTTGAGATTGAGATCATTTGGCTCGACTCCTGCCATCGGTGCGACGATGATGATCTCCTCCGCAGTCTGATAAACATCAACCGCCAATTGACCCTCCTGCTCGACTGTCCCGTCCACCCCGATGTGCACACGTGCAAAAGCGTCAGAATTATCCTCTGACTTCCCGAAGATACGGCGTAAGCTAAATGAATTACTCATATTTGAATTTTAGCATTTTGTTTTTATTTCGCAAATTATTTGTTGGGTGACTCCTCCAGCTCGATAAATCTAAGCCAAAGCAACACAAAAACCGCTAAAACACTGACCAAACCGATGATTCGGAAAATAATTAGCTCGGAAGTGAGAATGTAGTTATAGCCTAAATGCAGGTAAAACGCCAGCAAAAATCCCTCCGTCAAAATCTCCCCCGACCAGTGCCCCCGAGTCGGTTTGCCCTTGATCAGGTGCGAGCGGGTGATGTGCAAAGTCAAAATCCGGAAAATCTGGCGAATCACCGCCCAGTGCATTGTTTTGAAATTACGATTTTTCTCCGGAATGTGACCCACCGCCGACTGCAACAAATTTCCCAAAATGGCGTACGGAGGCTGACGACGCTTGCGCCCCTTGCCCGTGATCGCATCGCTCAGATAAGCCCGTGCGTAGTACATTCCAAAAATCCCCGTAAAAACCATGTGAGCCGGCGCAGTGTAAACCAATCTTCCCCAATAAACTTCCCAAAAATCCGCCGTGTGATAAAGATAATAAATCGTTTCCACAAAAACAAAACCAAGCGCCACCGCACACCCGTAGATTATGCCGTCATTTCGCTCCTCGAATTTTTTGTCCACACACT
>CAZJIT010000023.1:0-8570 GCA_964546155.1 uncultured Candidatus Peribacteria bacterium | reverse complement strand
CCGCAATAAAATCAAGCATGTATTTCATATTTTTACGCACTTCACCCTGACCACTCGCCACGTATCTGCCGGTCATTTCCTGCTTGATTACCTCCATGCCATGCGTCAGATCTTCCAGACTATTCATGCCGATTGATTCGAGATTATATTTTACAAGACTGCGAATAATATCCCCACGCATCTTAGATTTATTCTCCGCATATTGCTCGATAGTATCCGAGGTAAAAGCACTTGCGTACGCATCACCGGCTCTCGTCCCACATGTCCCCATGAATTCATGATAAAGTTGCTCCTCTTTTCCCTTGTATTCTTTTTGCCAATCTTCCGCATTTTTACGTAGCTCGATTCGACTCTCAGTTCCCTTGTCGAACATGTACATAATCGGCATCGCTGCTAGACTGGCAGTACCGGCAAAAGCCATCACCGCCACACCTCCCACCGCCAAAGCCCCCGAGCCAAGCCAAGCCGCCGCACTTCCCATCGCAGTTGCGGTAGTCAGTGCCAGATGCGCCCCCTTATAAACAAGCTGTTGCAATCTGATTTTAGTCGTTTCATTATTTGGGTCTTTGCTGTACTCATCGAGTAGATTCGCAAACTCATAAATCTCAAAAGCTGTACCTGCTATGGATAGCACCGCACCCGCCTTGAACAAGAAACTCACACCACCCACCTCGAGCGCCTTCCCGGATTTCATCAAACCCTCAAGCACACGTGGATTGTTTGCCCCCTTCATTTTTTCCGCCATCTGGAGATAATTCGCCCCACTCGCCAGCGATTCCTGCGGGATTACTTTCTCCAGCTCACTCGCAATTTTGGCTGTATCCTTCATACGACTCATGAGATACCACTTATCCGCCGTCATGGTCGCCGTTCCCTTGAACACCTCCTTCCCCTTGAAAATTTCTTTTCCCTTTTTCACCAAATTCTTAATTTTCGAACTTTCTTTTGCATTACCTGTTTCATCTACATTTTTCAGGAATGACGCTTTTTCAGGAGCTTTGCTTCTAGAAAATAACTTACCAAGACGAGAAGCTTTTTTTGCCTCGTTCACATTTTTACTTTTATTGAGAGCTGCCTCCGCCTCATTTAGCAGATTAACAGCCTCCGCACTCAAACCATTTCCATTTTTCAGTTGCATGTGGCGACTATCTCCCAATTCAGAAATCATACCTCTCAAAGTTCCCATTTTGCCATTTTTCACGTCCAAAGCCTCCTGCAAAGTCACGCCAGCTTTCTTGAGCAAGGTATTTAGTTCACGTCCTTTTTCACCCATCAGTTTTACCAGTTTTGCTTCATCGTACATGTGTTTAAAATCCAGAGCCATTTCGATCGGCATAGTCAGAGGCTTGGCAACATTACGCATAATTTTTACAGCCATACCAGCTTTATTGGTTGGTATTTTTCCGATGAAAGTCTGCATTGCACCACTTGCACCTCTAGTATAAAAACTAGCAAGAGTTTCTACGCCTTTCATGCCGACAGATGCTACCGCTACTGGGATTACATTATCCCCATAACCCACCGCCACCTCTCTCCATTCCAATTCTCCCTCGAGCATATCAATGGTGTTTTTACCGAGCATTTTCACAGGACCCCACATTGCCATGGCACCATTTTTCATCACAAACACAAAACCATCTTTCACCGCCAAAAACAGTTCGCCCTTTTTCACTTTTTTCACGATCTCAGTTGCATTTCCCAGCTCGATTTTACCCTTAGAGGTTAGACTTTCCGTTCCGGCGGTCAGAGTTCCTTCGCCCATGTCGAGCCTCTTCGCAACATCATAACGCAAACCTACATCATCGATTTTCGGATTCACGCAAAGATCCGACCAAACCGCTTTTTCATCTTTACTCATTCTCCAGCTGACCTTCATGTCCGTGTTTACCATTTCACCACCCTCGCTCTCGATAATATTTTTAATTTCATGCATCTCGTCATTTCCCAGTCGGAAGCTCTCGTCAGTCAATAATTTTCCAGCCAATCTCTGCAAATAATTCATGCACCACTTGTCATATTTTTCAGTTATGCGTGCGATTTCCTCCTGACGTTTTTCAGCATTCATCTCTTTCTTGCGAATCTCGAGAAGCTTCTCTTCCCGATTTCTTTCCAGCGCCGTGATGAGCTCACTGATTCCCTGTGCCTCTTTCTTGCGAATTTCTTTTTCCTCATCACTCCTGATCGCATCGACTACACTCTTCGGTAAATCCAGTAAAAACTTGCCCAGCTCCTTCCCTAAATTCGTAAAAGTAAACCCTTTCAATTTTTTAAAATCTGTGTTGGGCGCGACCTTGTTCAGCGTCGCAAAAGCCTGATCTTCTTTCACTTCCGCCCACTTTCCGATTTCGCTCAGTCCAGCCGGCAGTTTGTGATTTTTACCTAAATATTTGTAAGCTCCAAACCCAGTTCCCAGACTTCCACCTGCGATCATTAAACTCACGAAAGGGTGGCTAATCCCGAAATCAACCAAAGTTCTCCCCACATCTTTCGCCACCTCGAATACATTTTTACCGGCACGCCACGCAGCGCCCAGTACCCCGATTCTGTGCAACAAATAACCCCCCACAATCATTTCCGCCCAGTGATCCTTGATCCACTCCTCGATATCACCGATCATGATTCCCAGTTCGTCCTTATAAATATTCAACGCATTTTCAGGGCTGGTCATCTTCACACCATCTATATCTTCGATCTTCTCTTTCTCATTTCTCTCCTCCTTGAATTTCTTGAAATTATCCTTATCATCTCCAAATACTTTTTCCACCTCATCGATTTTTCCCTTCTCCCAGAGGTCGAGAGCCTCGTTGTATTTTTCCTTATCCAATCCAAATTTCAAATCTTTCTTCAATCCCAAAAATTTTTCCACATCGACACCGAGATATTTTTTCGCCAATTTAAAAATCTCCTCCTTATTTTTATAAACCATTCCCCCCATTCCCAGCACAAACAAACCTCCAAATAATTTATTCAAAATCCCGCCCTTTTTCTCATCTCCGCTCTTTTCTCCCCCGTCAAATAACTTGCTAATCGCATAAAGTCCCACCGCTCCCGCACCGACGATCAGCGCAGTTTGAGCAGGATTTTTCTTGATCCAGTCCACAACCCCCTCATCACTTTTTCCCTCCACCGCCTTGCGTACACTTTCTTGCACTTTCGGATCATTTGCCATTTTTTGATAATTTTGCGCATTCGCCTTCACCTTTGCCATCACATTTCTGCTGTTCCACTCAGCCTTGAGTTTGTCATTCTCCGCAATCAAAAACTCATCTCTCATCAAATGAAACAAATCACACTCATATCCGCTGAGCTTCCCCGCCTTTTCGAGTTGCATCATTTTGTGCGCCAATTCCACCTCATTTTCTTTTCCGCTGATTTCCCTATTTTGCAGCAGTTTTGCCCAGAGCAATGAAATATCATTCTCCACCTTCGCAAAAAACTGCTCTCTCTTTTCCTTGAGCCTTTTGGTTTCCGGCTGATTTTCGTACTCCTTCGCAAATTTCTTGAGCCCCTCCATGTCCTTCATCTGCAAATTCTCAATATTTTTTGCGTCCAGTTTTTCTCTTAATTCAGCCAAATTATCTCTATTTTCATGAACAATTTGCCTTGGTTTTTCTATGTTGATCATTTTTTGTTTTTATTTTTGGTATTTTTATCATCACATTTTAGCATATTTACGCCAAAAAATAAACCCCAAACTTTTTCAAGAGGGGCTAAAATCAATCTGGAGCGGGTAACGGGAATCGAACCCGTATCAACAGCTTGGAAGGCTGTGGTAATAAGCCATTATACGATACCCGCAGGCGTCTTACGCACACTATTCTACTTATTTACAGATATTTTGCAAGAGAAAATAAAAACAAATTTACTTGCCTTTTCCTCAAAAATAAATATAATCAAATCAAATCATGAACTTCTTTTAATTAAGAAGTTCGCTTTTTACATCTCAATTTAATTTAACAAAATATGGAAGTAGCACAATTTATCGCAGCGATTCGCCAGCTCGCAGATGAAAAAAACATCAGCCACGAGCAAGTTCTCGACATCGTGAAGGACGCTTACCGAGCCGCTTATCGCAAGGAATACGGTGAACGTGAAGAAGAAATCGAAGTAGAGCTCGATGAGAATTCGACCAACCCAACCATTCTTTTGGTTAAGGAAGTCGTAACCGACAAAGACCTTGAAGACGAATTTACCCAAATTCCGCTCAAAGAAGCCAAGAAACTCAAAGCAAATGTCGAAGTGGGGGACACGCTCAAGATCGACGTCACACCGACCGGCTACGGACGCATCGCCGCTCAATCCGCAAAACAAGTCATTATTCAGCGCATCCAAGAAGCCGAACGTGAATCAATGTACGAAGCTTACAAAGATCATGAGGACGAAATTCTCCAAGCAGTGGTTAATCGTGTTGATGGTCGCAATGTTTACATCGACCTCGAGAAGGCAAGCGCAGTCCTCAATGCCAAGGCACAAATCCAAAACGAACATTATCGTCCGGGTATGCAAATCAAAGTTTACCTCGACAAGGTCGTACGCACTTCACACGGTCCAGAGCTAAACATTTCCCGCTCTCACCCAAATTTGGTACGTGAGCTTTTCCGTCTTGAGATTCCGGAAATCCAAAATGGAACTGTCGAGATCAAAGCGGTTGCCCGTGAAGCCGGCGTCCGTTCCAAGATCGCCGTCACTTCTTCTGAGGAGGGTGTCGATCCGATTGGTGCGTGTGTGGGTCAGAAAGGTGTGCGCATTCAGTCTGTTATGGAGGAGATCAATGGCGAGCGCATTGACGTTATCGAATGGTCAGACAATCCTGAGAAATTCATTGAGGCGGCGTTGGCTCCTGCACAGATTTCCAAGATGATGTTGGATAAAAATACCAAGCGTGCCGGGATTTATGTGACAGAGGATCAACGTGCACTTGCGATTGGTAAGAATGGACAAAACGTGCGTCTTGCTGGCATTCTCACCGGTTGGGAAATCGACGTGCTCAATGTCGAGGATCTCTCTGATGAGGAGCGTGAAAAACTCATGAATGCAAAACCGACTGAGGCTACCGAGTCAGGCGAGAAGAAAGGAAAGAAAGAAAAGAAAGATAAAATGCCAACCGTAGAAAATATCGCCGACCTCAAGGGTGTCGATGAGTCTACTGTGGCTATTCTCAAGGAGGCTGGCTTCGAGAAGGTGATGCAGCTTACCGGTCTCAACGCTGAGGCGCTTCAGGGTATCGAGGGAATCACTCCTGAGCAAGCCCAAGCCATCGAGCAGGCAGTACAGTCCGCGAAATAACTACAATTATAATATTCTCCCCCTGACTAGGGGGAGATACAGAGGGGGTATGATTCCACTTAATTTCTTGACTACGTAGTCGGTATTTCCGTATTGACAAAAATATAATAATATGGTAAGGTAATATTAGTAAGATCATTGATATTCCGAAATTAGTAAGCATTGTTTTGTTTTTGGGTCTGTTCCCGAAGACAAAAGTCCTGCTTACTAACTTTTACCTTTCAAAGGAGATTGATATGAAGACGAAATTTATGATGGTTCTGGCGGTTATGTCGATTGTGGCTGTTGCGGTTATTCTCCAGAATGATCGGAGCACGCTTCCGACCAATTCTGAAAATGACCCTATGTTCCACGAGGGTGATACTGTTGAAGTGGTCCTGAAAGACGACAAGCCTGTGGCAGTGAAATCTCAGGCGCAGTCTGAGCGTCCTACTGCCATTGGGCTAGTTTACTCCGATGGATCTGAGACAGTGAGATATGATCAGATGGAGGATTTGTGTATCGAAAAACGTCAGAAGGACTACTTTGTTAGTTTTCTGATACAAAGAGATGCTGACTCTCCTTCGGAGCGCATCATTGCCGTAACCAAAGACGGGAAAATAGCGGTGGTGAAAAAAGTTGAAAGCATTTCTCCTCTTGAGGAGACTCGTTAGCAAGCAGGATTCTCGGCTGATTACTCAGCCGAAAAAGGCGATCACATCCCGTGGTCGCCTTTTCCTTATTTCCTATTTCTTGCGCTTAACCCTGATCAGTCCGCTGGCTGGCACGATCTTCACACCCTTTTTCTCAAATTCATCCAGCAAAATATTCATACCCAAAGAGTCGCTCGGGATATGTCCGCTACTAATCAGATTAATGTGATGCTTCTGCGCCTTTTCGATACTGGCTTTACTGAAATGCATCTCCACCACAGTCCCAATTCCGGCGTGCGAACATTTCTCCCAGATGTCATCGCCAGGTCCGGTTCCACCCGTCATACTTACATAAATCTTCCCCGGACGACCCTTCGGATCCCCACAGAAAATCGCTGGTCCATCACCCCGTTTCATTCCCTCATCAAACTCTGGAATCTCCAGAATCCGATCTACCACTTCTTGCAAACTAGTATATTTCTTATTTGCATTATCGCCTATATGCTTGCGCAAAAAGCTATCTACACAGTTATCCGCCGCCGTATGAAAATTAAAATAATTTAAACCCAAAAGCTCTGCCGCTTGCACCTCACGATACACATTGATCGGCTGGATCGCCTTATAAATCTCGTCTTTACGCTTCATGAGCGACTTTTCTGCGATATTGATCGGCATGCCCGCCTCATGAAAAGTATCAATCTGAATATCCATCACCTTGTCTAGCTCTAGCAAGCTACGCCCAATCGGGTGATGTCCGATGACAGTATCGCAACCCAATTCTTTCGCCAAGATCAGCTCCGGCACCTCACAATCAATCCCCACGAGAGCCTTTTTGATCGGTGCATTTTCCTTGCCGGCGAGATGACGAGTATCAGCGTACGGATTAGTCAAACCCTCCACATCAAAATACTTCTGCTTCTTTTTATCCAGTTTTTTGTATTCCTCTTTTTTATCCTTGAGAATTTTTTCTACCGCTTTTTTGCCACGTGGATCGTGCGCGATTCCAGTCTTCACACCCAATTCAAACAATTCCTTAGCTTTTATCATTTTAGGTTGATTAATTTTTATTACCCCTCTACTATAATTTACTCTTCGCTTTTTTCCAAATATTTGTTAAATTATCGGCATGATTGCATTTTTCGATTCAGGATTCGGCGGACTTTCCATCTTTCGTGAGGTGGAAAAATCACTTCCGCAGTACAATTACATTTATCTCGCAGACACTTTGCGTGCACCTTACGGTGGGCGTTCTCCCGAAAACATCAAGAATTTTACTCGTGATGCGATCAGCTATCTGCGCAAATATCACAACGTCAAACTCATCGTTTTGGCGTGCCACACCGCTTCCAACGTCGCCTTGCATGATCTTCAGGAGGAGTTTGCAGCCGACATTCGCAATAACAACTGGAACATTTTAGGTGTGACTATTCCTTTGGCAGAGGAAGCAGTCGAACTAACCAAAAACAATCACATTGGAGTAGTCGGCACTCGTGCGACGATCGATTCAGGTGCATTCACCCGTGAAATCACCAAAATCAACCCAAACGCCAAAGTAAAAGAGCAGGCGTGCCCGCTTCTTGTGCCACTGATTGAGGAGGGTTGGACTCAGAAGCCCGAAACAAAACGCATTCTCCGCCAGTACCTCGCCCCTCTCAAAAACGCCAACATCGACACTTTGATTCTTGGTTGCACACACTACCCACTCATTATGGATTTATTTGAGCGCAAAATCGGCAACCAAACCAAGGTTATTCAGTCTGGTGAGGTTGTCGCCCGTAAATTAGAATATTACCTCGGACGCCACCCTGAAATCGCAGACCAGTGCCCCAAAGCAGGGGAGCGCACTTTTCTGACCACCGACTCACCGACTCGTTTCATGAATCTCGGCGAAACATTCTACGGCAAGCCCCTTTATGATATCCAAAAAATCAAACTAGATTAATGACAGAAAAATTACCTGAACAAAACCAAAACCCAGAGAAAGAAATCCGTGAAGAAGCTGCGGAAGCTTTGGCTAATCCCGAGAATTTAGAAAAATTAAATACAGACCGATTATTTTCTGAACTGATTTTGGATCAGAATCCAGCATCAGAGCAAATTCGAAAACAACTTATTGAATGCTCACAGGGGTTTCCAGAACTCTTTGATAGTTGGCAGGCAGAACTTGAAAAAATTGCAGATGAGTTCCAGACGGGTGAGGGAAGAGTTCGAAAATCAGTTTCTGAAGCACATCTATTTCTTGAATTGGGGAATTACGCTGAGGCTTTAGATCGACTGGATAATGATGCACTCATGCAAGCTGATCAGATGGGATTTGATGATCTGGGTGACGAGATTTACAAACTCATTAAGTTGATAAAAGCCAAACTCGGGCAAAAATAAACTTTAAGCAGACGTGGTGAAATTGGTAGACACGCACGGTTCAGGTCCGTGTGAAGGTCAAACTTCTTGAGGGTTCAAGTCCCTCCGTCTGCACCAAAATGCCGATGTAGCTCAGTTGGTAGAGCAACGCATTCGTAACGCGTAGGTCGTGGGTTCAAGTCCCATCATCGGCTCCATTGCAAATCCTCAAACCCAGCGTATAATCTCTCTGTAAAATATATTTATGGGCGAGATTGTCATTCCGTCTTTTATCAAAAAACATTTCATGGT